>CACXDX010000167.1 GCA_902766525.1 uncultured Bacillota bacterium
ATGGCCGAAGCCGCGCTGCTGGAAGGGAAAAACGCCATCCAAAGCCAAAGCTACGGCCCGGAAGCCCGCGGCGGCGCCTCCAAAGCCGAGGTCATCATCGCCGATGAGGCCATCCATTTTCCCAAGGTACAGGAATCCGATTATCTCCTGGCCATGAGTGAAAAGGCCTACGAAAAATACAGCGGCGGCATGAAGCGGGATTCCGTTCTGATCATCGATACCACCTTCGTGGAAGAACGGCCCAACGACAAAGCCGAAAAGATCTACGCCATACCTATTACCAAGCTGGCCATCGAAGCCACCGGACGGGAATTAACGGCAAATATCTGCGCCCTGGGCGTCATCAGCGCTTTAGGCATCGTCGGTGAAGATTCGCTGCGCAAAGCCATTTTAAAGCGTATCCCCAAGGGGACCGAAGAGTTGAACATGAAAGCCTTCGAGGCCGGCAAAAACGCCGTCAAATAAAAATGACAAATAATAAAGAAGAAATCAACCTCTCCCAAAGGAGAGGTTGATTTTTTATTTCTCTTTCAAAAACACCAGCCGCTTTTCGTCGGAGAGCTCCTCATGAAAACAAAAGTCAAGCTCACAAAAATCTTTGATCTCGTCGATCTTTTCGGCTTTACGCTCCGCCAGAAAACGCACCATGGCGCCGCGAGCCATCTTGACGTAAACGCCTTTTTCCCTGATCTTGCCGTCGACCCATTCAGCGAAAGTCACGTCAATAAAAGGGATGTCTCCGATATGACGGCGGATCACCTTGGCATATTCCTCGGAAGCCAGATTCAAAACGACGTCACAGCCGTCTGCCTTCAGTGCCCGAGCCGGCGCGTCTCCCCAAAAATCATAAAGGTTTTTGCAAAAATCCGTCTTCAGCCGTGATTGCATTTCCAGCCGGTACGGCGTCACGCCGTCAAAGGGGCGGAGAATACCGTAAAACCCCGAAAGGATGCGCAAATGATCCTCGAGATAATCCAGCTCATCGTCGCTCAGCACCTGGGCACCCATATATTGATACTGGATCCCGTCGTAAGCCCAGATCGCCGGTGTTTTTCCTTTGGCCGGATCCATAAAGCGAAACCGCTCAAAATTGAGGGCTGCGATCTGATCATTGCAGGCCAGCAGCTTCTTCAGCTCCTCATAGGATAATCCTTTGAGATAATTCAAAAGAACGATGCTGCGATCCGAAAAACACGGCAGTCCCCGCGGAGCCAGAGTATCTTCATCTTCCCGCATTTTCTTCGCGGGGGAAATAATGATCTTCATCCGCAATTTCCCTTTCTTTTCTCATCCCGATACACACTGAAAAAATCATTACGCTTCGTCCCATTTTCGGTACATCCTCAGGTATATAATAAAAGTACGAAAAAAGGAGGCGAGATCATGAAAAAAATATATTTTACCGTCACCGGAACGAAATACTATTACGATCACCTTTTCCTTGAACCGGGAATGAAGGTGAAGCTCCGCAAAGACCCGGAAAACGAATATGACAAAGAAGCCATCAAAGTCGAGATGGACGGACTCGGTCAGATCGGCTCCGTCGCGAACAGCCCTTTCACCGTTTTGGGAGAGAGCCGAAGCGCGGGACGCATCTACGATACGATCGGCGACACCGCTTCGGGTACCGTTCTTTTCGTTCTGCCTCAGGGCGTTGTTTGCGCTCTCGGTGAGGAATCTTTGCTCACACCGGGTTCTTCCGCTCCCGCGGAAAGCTGACTTATCCTCCCCAAAGGTCTCATCGCGAGAGACCTTTTCAATCAATAAACGCTGCGGATCCCGTCGATCCGCGGCGTTTATTTTTTAATATGCTGTCTGTTCTTCTATATTTTCGGAGGAGCTCATCGCCGACGTCTCATTGGAAATCTCCTGCAGCTGCATCTGATGCAACCGCATCAGCAGCGAAGCCGCCTGAGCACGGCTGATATTTTCCAGCGGGGCAAAGCTGTTGTCGCCCATACCGACCATGATCCCTTTATCCGAGACCATGGCGACGTAAGGCTGAGCCCAGCTGTGGATCCGAGCGTTATCCGTATAGCCGAGGACAGCGTTTTCATTGAGACTAAAGCCCTTATAGCTCATGTAATTGACGATCATCACCGCCGCCTGTTCTCTGGTCACATAGTCATCGGGACCGAACTTGCCGTTGCCGTAACCGCAAACGATGCCTTTTTCCGCCGCCCAGGCGATGGCAGCCGCATAGTATTTGCCGCTTGCCACATCGGAGAAGGGCGTCATGTTTGCCGCCGTTATTTCCTCTCCGGCCATGCGCGAGAGCACGGAAGCGAACATCGCCCGGGTCATCGGATAGAGCGGTCCGAATTTCCGCTCGCTGAATCCGACCATGATACCATTTTCCTTCACATAGCAGATCGCTTCATAAGCCCAGTATTCGGAGAGCTTTGATTCGTCAAAAGCATAGGGATCCGGCGGTGCCGGCGGCCCGAGATCGACGCCGTTGGCGGGCGCGTTATAATACATTTTGCCGTCGACCATGTTGATGCCCTTGCGCCGGAACAATTCGCTGACCGTGACGAAGGTATATCCCTTCTTTTTCAGCTCGTCGATGGCAGCCAGCGCTCCCGTTACCGAAGTGGAATAGATATCATGAACGAGAATGATCGATCCCTCTTTGGCACTGCCGACGATATTGTTCTTTACCGTTGTTGCGTTGCGGTATTGCCAGTCGAGAGGATCCACCGACCAGTGGATGAGCTTGCGCCCGACCGCGGATTTCTGCGCGGAGGTGATATTGCCGTAAGGCGGCCGGACCATCAGTTTGCCGATATCGCTGCCGACGGCGCTGTCAACGGCGTTTTCCGTTTTGGTGATCTGGTTCAAAACCTCGCTCTGGCTCAAATTATTAAAATTGGGATGATCCCATGAATGATTCGCGATCTGATGACCTTCCTGATATGTCCTCTTTACCACCGAGGGATATTTTTTTACGTTGCTGCCGAGAAGGAAGAACGTTGCCGGGACTTTTCTCTTGGCAAGGCCATCCAAAAGCTGATCGGTATAAGGGCCCGGGCCGTCGTCAAAGGTAATGGCGATCAGTTTATCCGCCATGACTCCCCGGGGCAAACCGACAAAGGCGGAAAAGATCAGTGTAACGACGATCAAACCGTAAAGCAATGTTTTTCTCATTTTCATTCGTCCTTTTTGATGAAA
>CACXDX010000168.1 GCA_902766525.1 uncultured Bacillota bacterium
AATCCGTTTTCGGGAAAACAAAGATTGATGCCGATGCCGACGATGACGTAATCGAGGGTATTGTTTTCAACGGACATCGATGCCTCCGTTAAAATGCCGGCAATTTTCCTTCCTTTTAAATAAAGATCATTGACCCATTTGATGTCGGGAGAAATATCGAAAGTCTCTTCCATGGCTTCGGCTGCGGCCTCAGCCGCGGCTATCGTCAGCAGAGACGCCGTTTTAGCGGGGAAATCCGGACGCAGAAGTATACTTAAGTAAACCCCTGTTTTCGGCGGAGAAAAGAAGCTTCTTCCTTTTCTTCCTTTACCCGCGGTTTGCTCCTCCGCAAGTATCACGGTACCTTCCGGCGCATGATCGGAGAGAGCGGCTCTTTTTAAAACTTCATTGGTGGAATCGACTGTTTGATATACATGAATATCAAGAGGGAAATCGGATGAACGAAAATCATTGATGGTAACGGCCGATAAAATATCGGAATCGGATTTGAGACAATAACCGCGATGGCGGACGGCACTGATTTCATATCCCTGTTCACGAAGATGATTGATGATTTTCCAGATTGCGCTGCGCGTGACGTGAAAATGATCCGCGAGGTATTCTCCGGAAACGTATTGATTTCGTTTATCCGTTAAAACCGTCAGAATTTCATCTTTTAAAATCATAGATTGATCCCTCCTTTCGCCTGAGCATAGCATAAGGAATATAAATTGTCAACCGAATCAGAATAATACGGAAACAAAAAGAGACCGTCTTGCGGTCTCTTTCATCAACTGTTTTTATGTTCGATGATATTTTTTAAATGATCATCCAATATGGAGCTGTAATTCTCTTTTTGCGTCGAGAGAAAATGCTGCAGTGATTTTTTATGATGACACAGTTTCTCTTCGCAGTTACGGCAAGACAGAGAAGCATTGGTCATTTCATAAAAGCGTTCGGGATGGAGATGGATCAGAATTTCCCATTTGATCATCAGGATCAAAGCGATACCCAGCAGACTCCATGTGAAAAATGACGGAATAAAGAGAAACGGCGTGAAAATCATCGCGTAATCCCAATTATAGATCCGGCACGTTCCGCAGCATTTGTTTTTCATAATCAAAGTATGAAAGGGACAAAAGAACAGAATGCAGATCATATCGCAGACGGAATAGGTCAGCGCGATCAGGAGCATCACTTCTTTTGTGAAAATATGAAAAAGATAAAGCACGCCGAAGGTTCCGTTTAACAATATCCAAAATAAAAAAACGATAAAAGCGGCTTTATTTTGCTTCTCGACATATGCCGTCTTGGTGTATGGTTTCCCTGTGGGAATGTAGTTTTTTGCGAACTGTTTTTCGCACCCCTTCCCTTCAAAAGAAGACGGGAAAAAACGGGAGATCATTTCAAAGACGAAAACACACCATATCACCGTTAAAACCCAGGTCGGTAATTCCGCAATATTGATTCTTGAAGAAGCGAAACTGAAGATATAGATGATCAGCGCAAGCAATAACATTATCGACCGATAAGTCAATCGGAAAAAATGCATCGCCGATATTTTTGATATCACTAAATGATTCCTCATTGGTTTCTCCTTAGCGGAAAAAAGTATATATGCTGATTATTCTTTTTCGCTGTCCCCGGTCGAAAGGAACTTTGTATAACCGCCGCCGTATTGAACGCAACGGGAGATTCGGCTTAAGGTAGCAGAAGAAACATCGACTTCATTCATGATTTGAATATAGGTTTTTCCTTCCATGAGCAGTTTCGCGGCACGGATTCTCAGTGCCATCTGTTCAATTTCTTTAAAAGTACAGAGATCATTGAAAAGCAAACGACAATCCTCCTGATTATCTACGGCAACAATCAGGTCGAAGAAATCGTTCAGCATTTCCTCTGTGACTTTTTTGGAAGTCATGGCGGTCTCCTTTCAAAGCATTAAAACATTTCCAGTGATTTTGAGATAAAAGATTTGGTTTTTTCGGATTGAGGATCCTCAAAGACCTGCTGAGGCGTCCCCATCTCTTCAATAAGCCCGTCAGCCATAAAAATGATCTTGTCTGCGACATTCTTCGCGAATTCCATTTCGTGGGTGACGACGATCATCGTGCTGTCGCTGCTTTTCAGATTCTTAATTACCTTCAGCACCTCACCGGTAAGCTCCGGATCCAAAGCCGAAGTGGGTTCGTCAAAGCAAAGAATATCCGGATTCAGAGCCAAAGCCCTGGCTATGGCGACACGCTGCTGCTGACCGCCGGAAAGTTCACAAGGATAATTGTTTATTTTATCGGACAAACCGACACGTTCGATCAAGGCCAGGGCATTTTTTTCAATATTTTCCGGCGTATCTCTTTTTAAAAGCGTGGGCGCAAGGGCGACGTTTTTTAAAACATTGTATTGCGGAAAAAGATTGAAAGACTGAAATACGAGACCGAAATGGAGTCGGTTTTTACGAATCTCCGCATCACTCAATTTTTTTACGGTTGCTCCGTCGTAAATCACTTCACCGTTAACGGAAATCGTGCCGCTGTCCGCAAGCTCCAAAAAATTGATGCAGCGGAGAAGCGTTGTTTTGCCGCCGCCGGAAGCGCCTATCACGGCAAGTACCTCGCCTTTTTCCAGGGAAAAGGTGATCCCCTTTAATACTTCGGTATGTCCGAAGCTCTTTTTTATTTGATTTACTTCCAATACTGGCATCGTCATTCCTCCGCTTAACTAAAATAGCTCAATTTCTTTTCTATAAAACCGAAAAGAAGAGTCAGGATCCCGCAGAAAGCGAGATAGAATACACCGGTGAAGAACAGCGGCCAGATGATACCGGCACTTTTAATAAAGACCTGGCCGGCCCAAATCAGTTCATAAACGGCAATAATACGAGCGAGAGAGGTATCTTTGACCAATGTAATGATTTCATTGCTCATGGGAGGAACAATGCGTTTTACAACCTGTAATAAAACGATCTTGAAAAATATCTGCCGTTTGGTCATGCCCAAAACCTGATCGGCTTCATACTGACCGGCAGAAATGCTTTCAATACCGCCGCGATATATTTCGGAAAATTAACAGGAATAGTTGATGATAAAAGCAACGAGAACGGCGATAAAGCGCCCATCCGTACCGCCGCCCCAGACATTGCT
>CACXDX010000169.1 GCA_902766525.1 uncultured Bacillota bacterium
CCTTCGCCTGCCTGCCCAATCATATCACCGGGCGAGGTGCTTTAAAAGAGCTGAACCGCCAGTTCCCGGACAGCAACATCACCGCCATCGACTACGACCCCGGCGCCAGCGAATCGAATCAGCTCAACCGCATCAAGCTGATGATGGCCGTGGCCAAAAAGAATCTGTAAGAAAAAAGCTCCTTTAAAAGGAGCTTTTTTTATTTCCATTATTAAAATATTACCTTGACTCCGGCGAAATTCTTCCCTTACAGCGTCATCAGCCAGATCATCAGGACCACCGCGGAGACGAGAAGCCCGTCGCGCATATGGATGGTGATCGTATCGGCGTTGGAACGCATCGCCGCCGGAATGTTATCCATATTCGCTCTGTAATTGCGCATCACATCGAGAAATTTGGGCAGCGTCACAAAAGGCAAAAGCCAGAGCAAAGAATCGGTAACGAAAATCAGAATGATATAGGGAACAAAATGAAGAAGATAAATGGCGGCATACAGTATGAGCCCCTTCTCCTTGCCGATCAGTACCAGCCAGTTGTGCTTGCCCGCCTTCTTATCGGCCTCATAGTCGGGAAATTCGTTGATAAGCAGAATATTGACGATAAGGCAGCCGACGCCGAAGGAGGCCAGCAGCGGAATCACGGAGAAATGAGAGGCAAACATATAATAGGCGCCCATGGTACAGACCGGGCCGTAGGCGATGAAAATGCAGAGCTCACCGACACCGCGGTAGATCAGGCGGGTTTGCGGCGCGTTATAAAGCACTGCCATGGCCATGCCGACGATACCGATGAAGAGAATGATCGGGTTGAGACAAAAGGCGATGGCGAGACCGATGAGAGCGGCAACGCCCATGGTCACGGCGGCGATCAGCCAGGCTTCTTTTTCACCGATCAACCCCAGGGGCAGCACTTTCTTGCCGCCGGAAAAGGGCGTGGCATGCTCCGCGTCGACGTAATCATCGGCGCCGCTGCGGTGATCCATGATCTCATTTAAGGCGTGCTTGCCCGTTTCCACCAAAGCGATGGCGAAAAAGGCCAGAGCCATCCAGCAGAGATCGGAACCTTTCATTTTGGCGCCGCCGACGCTGAAAGACGCCGTGAAACCGAGGATCATCGGGATAAAGGACGCGCCCCAGGTAGGCGGTGCGGCAAAACGGCGAAAAGCTTCGATAAAATTCTTCATAGATCCTCCTTCCGTCAACTTGTCGTAAAGCAACGGGAATGATATTCGCATTTTTACTCTATAGAATAAAAATACAGGAACAAACTGTCAATATACTTCATCTGTTTTACTTTAAAAAATACGCTTTTGCGCGTTGAAACGACAGCAAACTTTCATCGTTAAAACAAAAAGCGGCATTATAAAAAGTCAAAGAAGCGATCCGGGCCGACGGCGCGGCAAAACGGCGAAAAGCTTCGATCAATTTTTTCATAGATCCTATTCTTAACAAAGCGTCTGATCGAAGGCGCTTACCTGAAATTCACATTCCCGTTCTCCGCAATCGCGATAAAAACAGCGGCAGCAATCTTTGGGCTGATCGGGACGGTAAAAACGGAAACCGGTTACGCTCTTCGCAGGCTCCATAATGCAGCTCTCGGAGAGAGTCACCCCCGTCCCCTCGCCTTCATTCAGCAATTCAAAGAGAGGTTTTTGTTCCGTCAGCGGCCAATCTTCAAAAGAACCCGGCGCCATGCTGTAGCTGTGGGCGCAGAGCGCGTTGTCGACTTTATCGGCCAGCACGAGAAAGGCCTCGCGCAGATAAAAATGCATGACGGCGTCGATATAAAGCATCTTCACCAGATCTTTACAGCCCCAGGCGAAATCGTTGATCTCCGTGCCGCAGGTGCAGAGGAAGGGAAAGACCGTTTCCACGCCCTTCAAACGAGAGGCAAGGTCTTTGCCGCGGAAGTCGATGCCGTCGACGGTGACCGACGTTTCCGACCATCGTTCCACCCTGGCCTTGCCGTAAAGCAGTTTGGCGTTGGCCACACCTTTCATTTCCTCGATCACCTCTTCGACGGCTGCGCCGAAAGCATGATCCGGCGGCATGCCGAAGCGGGCGAGCACATCTTCTTTCGCGATTTCACAGCTGATATGATCTACCAAAATCGTTTTCATCATCAATCACCTTTTTTCGATACAAATTTTATGTCAACAAGGATCGTGAGCGTCATGCATGAGAGAATCCGCCTGTTTCAGGGAGATCTCACTTTCCGCGTCGCCCGAGAGCATACGGGCGATCTCACGGCGAACGTCATCTTCATCCAGATCATAAAGGGAAACGACGACGCGTCCGGCCGCTTCCCGCTTTTGAATATAATAATGATGATCGGCGTAAACGGCGACGAGAGGTGAATGGGTCACGGCGATGACCTGCATTTCCCCGGCCAAAAGCTTCAGCTTTTCGCCGACGCGGGAAGCGGTTTCCCCGCCGAGGCCGCTGTCGATCTCATCGAAGATCATGGTCTGCACGGCCTCGAGGCGGCCGAGAATGATCTTCGTCGCCAGCAGAACACGGGAAATTTCCCCGCCGGAGGCCACCTTGGCTAAAGGTTTCAGTTCTTCCCCTTTGTTCATCGTCGTCAGATAGGTAACGACGTCCTTACCCTCGGGACTGAAAGAGCTTTCCGCCACGGTCACGGCAAAGCGGGCGTCAGCCAGCTTCATATCGGCAAGCTGGCTTTCAATGGCCAAGGAAAGAGCCTCTCCGGCTTCTTTACGCAGCGCCGTCAGTTTTTCGGCCGCGACGAGATAGGTCTTCTTCGCCTCTTCTTCCTCGGCCCCCGCCTTTTTTAAAAAGCCGTCGCTGTCTTCGTAAGCGCCGATCTCCGCTTTGATCTCTTCAAGATAGACGAGGATCTCGGCCACATCGCGACGGTATTTCTTTTCCGCCCTCCTGATCTCGGCCAGACGGTTTTCCACCTCTTCGAGACGATGCGGGTCGGTGTCGATCCGGTCTCTGTAGGCGAGGATCTCCTCGCGGATATCGTTTAAGGCATAGTAGATATCGTTTAAAGTTTCGGCCGATTTTAAGAGGGTGTCATCAGCTTCGGCGATGCGTTTGAGCCCTTCGGCGGCGCGGCAGACGTCATCGACGGCGGAACCGTATTCCCCG
>CACXDX010000170.1 GCA_902766525.1 uncultured Bacillota bacterium
AAACCTCGGAATCATAAAATAAATCCGGACAAACAGCATATACGAAAAAGGATGTAAGCCCGAGCTTACATCCCTTTTTCTTTTTGCAAGTATTCTTTTAAATACAAGATCCCCCGCCGATACCCCTCAAAACCGAGCCCTTTGAACGTTTTGATACAGGCCATGCCGGCATAGGAGATTTTCCGAAAATCTTCTCTGCCGTCCACATCGGAGAGGTGCACCTCCACGGCGGGGAGAGCCACGGCCTTCAGCGCGTCGAGGATGGCGACGCTCGTATGAGTATAGGCCGCCGGGTTGATAACGATGCCGTCGAAAACGCCGTAAGTGTTTTGGATCTCATCGACGATAGCGCCCTCGTAATTGGATTGAAAGATCTCGCATTGAATCCCCTGTTCTTTACAGACCGCTTCGATAAAGCGGCAGAGCGCGTCGTAATTTTCACTGCCGTAGATCTCGGGCTCTCTGAGACCGAGAAGGTTGAGATTGGGACCGTTGATGATCAATATTTTCATATCATCTGCTCCTTTTCTTTGCTCAGCGCCGCTTCGATCTCGGCGATTTTTTCATCGGCGATGGCTTCGCCGGTAAACAGCTCCGCCGCTCTTTTGGCCTGCGCCGCGAGCATGGAGAGACCGCCGAAGGAAGCGATGCCCAGTTCCTCGCTTTGTTTCAGCAAAAGCGTCCGCGGCGGATTGTAGATCAGATCGAAAACCGCCTCCAAACGGGGGAAGCAGCGCAGATCGACGGGGCTTTGCTCCGTCTCGGGAAACATACCCACCGGCGTGGCGTTGACGAGGAGCTGCCCGTCGTCACGGCTTTTCAATTCCTGCCAGGGCAAATCACCGTGACGGGAATAGCGGGACACCGAAGCGGCGCCGAGATCATTCAAAACAAAGGCCGCGGTCTTCGCCGCGCCGCCGTTGCCGAGGATCAGCACGGTTTTCCCCTTCGGATCCACGCCGCTTTTTTTCAGCATATAGCGAAAGCCCGCTTCATCGGTGTTGTCCCCGTAGAGGGAACCGTCCGCGCGGCGGATCAAAGTATTTACGTTTTTCAATTTTTCGGCGGCGGCAGACAATTCATCACAGTAGGGCAGCACCGTTTCTTTATAGGGGATGGTGACGTTGAGACCGTCAAAGTCACCATGGCGCAAAAAATCCGCCAGTTCCCATTCGTCCTTTTCATATAAACGGTATTCGTAATCACCCAAAAGGCCGTGAACAGCCGGGGAATAACTGTGTGCCAGCGTTTTGCCGAGCAGACCGCAGCGCAGCATCAAATCACCTCACCGTAACCGCCGGGGAAACAGAATTTCCCTCAGTAATCGCCGATCCCATCACGCATCCGCGTCAAACGCAGGGAACAGACCGGGATATCCAAATCGAGATAAAGATCAAACATCCGTTCAACGCGTCGTCGTTTCAACATCGCCGCCGAGCTCCTCCGCTGACGCGCTCTCTTCCTCCGTCAGCGCTCGTTGATAACCGCGGCTCAAATCAAAAAGTGCGGAAAACATGGCCGACGTATATTCTTTCATTTCCTCATCACAGCGAGCGGCAACCGAACGGAGAATCTCCTCCTCCCGACCGGGGTCGTAAACGGGGAGACCTTTTTCCTTTTTCAAACGGGCGATCTCGGCGGAAACCGCCATCCGCTCGGCGAAGAGGCGGATCAATTCCGCGTCGATCGCATCGATTTTATCACGCAGTGCTTTCAGTTTTGTCATTCGTTTCCTCCCCTTTGCGAGGACCGCAAAAAATCATAAAGGGCCAGCGCCGCCGCGGCTTCCACACAGGGAACGGCTCTCGGTACGATGCAGGGATCGTGCCGTCCCCCGACGCGGATCGTCGTCTCCTTCATTTCCTTTAGGTCCACGCTTCGCTGTTCCCCGGCCACCGACGGCGTCGGTTTAAAAACGACCTCAAAATCGATGCCGTCTTCGGCTTCTATGAAATCAACGCTTCGCACCGCGGGAATGGCAAAGAGCATCGCGGCGAGGCGGCTTTTCAAGCCGTCAAAATCAAAATCGCGATCCTCGGAGGCGATCCCTCTTACCACGCAGGCCACACTGCCGCCGACGGAATCCTCTTCCTCCTTGGCGGCGGCAATGGCCGCTTTCATCGCTTCGCCTTTCTCCTCGTCAACAACGGGGAAATCCTTTTCGGCGACGGAAGCGGCAAAGGGGCTGTCATCCCGGATACCGGCAATGGCGGCGATGCGGCCGTTCACGCCGATCCCCGCTTCGGCCAAAAGCTGCCGACAGATCCCGCCGGCAACACAGAGCGGCGCCGTCAAACGCCCTGAGAAATGGCCGCCGCCGGCAGCGTCCTGATAGCCGCCGAATTTCACGGCGGCGGTATAATCGGCATGGCCCGGTCGGGGCACGTTTTTCAAATCACGATAATCCGCGGAGCGGGTATTGGTATTGAGTATTTTCACCGTCAGCGGTTTTCCGTCCGTCACTCCGTCTCCGAGACCGGATACGAAGATCGGTTCATCCGCTTCCCGGCGGCTTGTGGCATAGTCGCCGCGGCCCGGCGCCCGCCTTCGCAGAAATCGTTTTAACGCATCCATATCCAAACGTTTTCCCGCGGGCAGTCCGCTCAAGACCATGCCGATGGCCTCGCCGTGAGACTGACCGAAAATCGTCAGACGGATCTTTTCACCATAGGAACTGCTCATTTTTTCGTTCCTTTCCTTAAAACGGGACAGCTTCGGCGTATCCCGCCGTTTTCGCATTTATCTGCCGTCGATCTCCTTCTTGCGGCGGCTCCCCTCTTCCAGCAGCTGAACGAGGGTTTCTTCATCCTCCTGCCGCAGCGCTTCGCGGTACGCTTCGAGATTTTCGATGAACACGTCCAGCTCCTTCAGAAGATGATCGCGATTATCCGCGAACAGCTCCGCCCACATCTGCGGATTCAGCCGGGCGACCCTTGTCAGATCTTTATAGCTGCCGGCGGAAAAACCCTTATGCCGCGCGGCGGTGGGACTTTTGACGTAAGCGTTGGAAACGACGTGAGCCATCTGGGAAGTGAAGGCGATCATTTCGTCGTGAGCTTCGGCGTCCGTTACCGAGATGCGCCCGAAGCCGGCGGGAGCGAGCAGCGACTTGATCTTATCCAAAAGGCGGATATCATCGTGATCCGCGGGCACCAGCACCATCGGCGCGCGATGAAAGAGATTGGCGCGGGCATATTTGAACCCGGAATACTGGGTCCCGGCCATGGGATGACCGCCGACGAAGGTAAACCCCGCCGCCTCGGCAAGGGGAAAGGCCCCTTCACAGATGACGCGCTTCGTGCCGCAGCAATCGATCACGACCGGTTTTTTGCCGATATGGGGCGCCATCCTTTTGAGATAAGCAAGCGCCGCTTCGGGATAGACGGCGATCAGCACAAGATCGCAGCCGCCGATATTTTCCTCATTGAGCACGCCGTCGCAGGCGCCGCTCAAAAGGGCATAATCGAGAACTTCTTTTTGAATATCAAAAGCGTAGACGGTCTCACGGGCTTCCTTATAGGCCAAAGCGAAAGAACCGCCGATGAGACCGAGGCCGACAATACCGATGATCATCCCAGGCTGACCTCCCTGATGCCGAAAACGTCTTTGGCCAAAGCGTCATAATCCTCGGGACGCAGCGATTGAGCGCCGTCACAGAGGGCTTTCATGGGATCATTGTGCACTTCGATGATGAGACCGTCGGCGCCGCAGGCCGCCGCGGCCAGAGCCATCGGCCGCACGAGGCGGGCAATGCCCGTGGCGTGACTGGGATCGACGATGACCGGCAGATGAGTCAGTTCATGCAGCATCGGTACTGCCGCCAGATCCAGCGTATTGCGGGTGTAATCACCGAAGGTGCGAATGCCGCGCTCACAAAGGATGATGCGGTCGTTGCCGCCGGCCATGATATATTCGGCGCTCATCAGCAATTCCTTTAAAGTGCTGGCGAGACCGCGTTTCAGAAGAATGGGCTTGTCAATCTTGCCCAGCGCCCGCAGCAGTTCAAAGTTCTGCATATTTCTGGCCCCGACCTGAATGACGTCAACGTCCTCAAAGAGGGGCAGATGATTCACGCTCATGATCTCGGTGACGATGGGCAGACCGGTCTCGGCCTTGGCCAGTTTGAGCAATTCGATGCCGGTGGCCTTGAGCCCCTGAAAATCATAGGGTGAAGTCCGCGGCTTAAAGGCGCCGCCCCGCAGCATATTGGCGCCGGAAGCTTTCACCGCCTTGGCGACGGCCACGATCTGCTCTTCCGATTCCACCGAGCAGGGGCCGGCGATCATGGCGAAATGCCCGCTGCCGATCTTCACATCACCGACTTCGACAACGGTATCTTCGGGATGAAATTTGCGGTTGCAGCATTTAAAAGATTCACTGACCCGTTTCACGGAATCGACGATGCTCAAGGACTCGATCAATTCCATATCGACGTTGCCGGTATCACCGATGAGTCCGAGGACGGTCTGGTATTCCCCTTCGGAAATATGGATGCCGAGGCCTTGTTCTTTAAGCCATTCAATGAGCTGATCTCTCTTTTCCCGTTGTACATCGTTTTTCAAAATGACGATCATACGATCACACCTCCGTTATGCGTAAAAAAATCTTATCTTTCCCTTTCGTTTTTCCGCTTTTGTATGCGGACGGCGAATAAAAAAGACACAAGTTTCGGTAACCTGTGCCGCAAGCATCATTCTCGATCCTCATTTTCGCATCACAAATTACCCTTACCGTCTCTCGCGGTAAAGTAACCGTACCAATGTCCGAAAATAACATCGCGCTTCATCATCGGATCTCCTTCAAACAAAAAGTTTGCCATTATTATAGATGATATCCCCGTCGTTGTCAACGGTTTTCCGCGGGAATGGCAACGCGGACAAAAAAACCGCCCGCCGAAACGGTATCGGCGGGACGGCTGTCGATCAAAACCAGGGTTTGGAGTTGTAAACATAAGTATTGAGAAATTCCTCATCGCTTTTGGTCAGATAGATGATCCCTTCAACAAGACCGATGATGCCGAAAACGCAGGCGGCGAGACCGAGGGTAAAAACAGTGCACAAAAGCATGATCAAACCGGCCGTATTATACCCGAGATAGAATTTGTGGATACCGAGGGAACCCAATAAAATGGCGAGCAGCCCGGCGGCGACTTTATCCTTGGGCATGGGCTGTTTCAAATATTGCCCCTGACCCTGCTGGCCCTGCTGACCCTGCTGATACGGCGGCTGCGCATAAGCGACCTGACTCTGCTGAGCGGTGACGGGCGCTCCGCAGTTGCGGCAAAAGGCGTCTTCTTCCGTTACCGGCGCGCCGCATTTCCAACAAAAAGCAACTTTTGACATATGCCGATTCTCCTTAAATCTACAAAAATTTCCTTTTCATTATAGACGATATCGACGGCGTTGTCAAACCAAACAGCCCTTGAGATCCGGCGATATCACGGTAAAACTCCTGTTTCGAGCCTTTCCCCGAAAGGACAGACTTAAAACTCGATCCCCTTGCGGAAAGGAATGCCCGCGTCGTAGGGATGCTTGATCTTTCTGATCTCGGAAATATAATCCGCCAGCTCCGTCAATTCCTCCGCCGGTTCTCTGCCGGTGAGCACGACCTCCAGATCATCCCGCTTATTTTTCAGGAAAGCCAGCACCTTCCCGCGGTCGATCATATCGTAATTGTATGCCGACATCAGCTCATCGAAGACGATGAGGCGGCATTTTTCCGCTTCGGCCTTGGCGGCGGCGGCTTCAAACTGGCGGGTATAAACCTCCTTTGCCTCGGCCTTTTCCTCCTCGGTCAGGTTCCAGGAAAAGCCGAAGTTCTTTTCGGCGGGAATGACGAAAACGCCGTCGAGATGTTCCAAAACTTTTCGCTCCGAAGAATGGTTGCCCTTCATCAGCTGGGTAAAAACGACCTTTCCGCCGGAGCCGACACAGCGAACCGTCAGCCCAACGGAGCAGGTGGTTTTACCTTTGCCGTTTCCGGTATAAATGTGAATCAATCCTTGTTCTTTTGCCATGGTTTGATGCCTCCCCGAAGAATCTGAAATTTTAAGTGTGCGCCGAATGATCGTCGGCAAAAAGCAACATTGGGGCAATAAAATAAAATGTGATGCCCCGGGCAAAAGAAAGAGGACGCGAAAACGATCGGCGTCCTCTTTCGCTCTTCTTATATTTTCGTGATTTTCCGCGGTTTTCCTGCCGACATTCATCAAAAAGTGCGCCGCAGATCGGTGTAAAGCATACGCACGGCATTTAAGATGCAGATCACCGTCACCCCCGTATCGGCAAAGATGGCGAACCACATATTGGCGTAACCGGCAAAACCGAGAACCATCACGAGGAACTTGACCGCCAGAGCGAAAACAACATTTTCCATGGCGATATGCCCCACCTTTTTGGCGATACGCAGCGACAGGGGGATGGCATTCATCTCCGAATTCATAAAGACGACGTCGGCGGCTTCGATGGCGGCGTCGGCGCCGCTGCCCATAGCCGCGCCCACGTCGGCGCCGGCCAAAACGGGAGCGTCGTTGATGCCGTCACCGACGAACATCACACCGCCGTGTTCCTCACGGATCTCCCTCAGCGCGGTCAGTTTATCCTGCGGCATCAGCCCGGCCCGGTATTCGTCGATACCGACTTTGGCCGAGACCGCCGCGGCGGTCTCCTCTCTGTCCCCGGTCAGCATCGCCGTAACGATGCCCCGGTCGGCCATGGCGGAAACGGCGGAGACGGCGTCGGCTTTGATCTCATCGGCGATCAGCAAACGACCGGCGGCGCGGCCGTCCGCGGCGACAAAGACCTCGGTGCCGTAATCCTCCCCGCCGGAAGCGGAAAATCCCACACCGTTTTCGGCCATAAAGACGGCATTGCCGCAGAGCACGGTTTTCCCGTCGACTTTTGCCGCGATACCGCGGCCGACGATTTCTCTGACATCTTCTGCGGCGGCGATTTTAAGCAAACGGAAACGGGCCGCCTCCTGAATGGAGCGGGCAATGGGATGAACGGACAGTTTTTCCGCGGCGGCGGCGAAAGCGAGGACCTCCTCCTCGGCGAAGCCCGCCTCGGCGCGGATCTCCGTCACGCTGAAATTGCCCTTCGTCACGGTTCCGGTTTTATCCATCACCACGGCGCCGACTTTGTTCAGGGCTTCCAGGGCAACGCCGCCTTTAAAGAGAATGCCGTGTTTGGAACCGATGCCGATACCGGAAAAATAGGCCAGCGGCACGCTGAGCACAAGGGCACAGGGACAGCTGATGACGAGGAAAGTCAGAGCCGTATGGATCCACTGATACCAATTCCCGCCGATGAGGGAAGGGATCACGGCCGTCAGCAGCGCCAGTGAGACGACGCAGGGCGTATAATAGCGCGCGAAGCGGGTGATAAAGCGGTCGATCTGCGGTTTCCCGGCGGCGGCATTTTCCACGGCGCGAAGGATGCGGCTGACCATGGATTCGCCCAGAACCTTTCCCACCCGGATCTTTAAAACGCCGCTCATGTTGACGCAGCCGGAAAGCACTTCCCCGCCGGCATCAACGACAACGGGCAGCGATTCCCCGGTAACGGGGGAAGTATCGATGCTGCTCTCTCCCTCCACGACAACGCCGTCAAGGGGAATGCGGTCGCCGGCGCGAACGAGGACGATATCGCCGACGGCAGCGTCGGCGGCGGGGATCTCCGCCGTTTCCTCACCGCGAACCAGCAAAACCGTTTCGGGACGAAGGTCCACGACCTCCATGATCTGGCTGCGGCTGCGGGCAACGGCCCGATCCTCAAAGAGCTCACCGATAAAGAAGAACATGACGATGGCCACGGCCTCGCTGTATTCGCCGATACAAAAGGCGCCGAGAGAGGCGACGGACATCAGAAAATTTTCATCGAAGATCTGCCCGCCGGCGATATTTTTCGCGGCCTTCAGCAGCACATCGCGGCCGAACAGCAGAAAAGCGGCCAAATAACAGCTCAGCGAAACGACGATATCCTGACGGGTAACGATCCCCAGCAGGAAGAAAATGACACCCAGACCGAGAATAAAATATTTCTGGCGGCCTTCAAAGAAAAAGATCGAAGAACGCTCTGCGCCGTTATCTTTTTCCCCGGCCGCGGCAGCGGTCTTTTTGATCGCAGCTTTCGCTTTCACGACCCGAACGTCGGGTTCGATGGCGGTGCAGATCGCGCCGATCTCATCCATCAGCGCGTCGGGATCGTCCGCGG
>CACXDX010000171.1 GCA_902766525.1 uncultured Bacillota bacterium
ACAGGCTGTACCGGAACAGCTTGTATGGGCTGAATCGGAACGGTTGCCTGAACACCCTGATGAACAACGGTGGGATAACCGCCCTGAGCCTGAGGGCTCCGGGGATCGGCCAACGGCTGAGGAGAAGGAGCCAGTTTCGGCAACGCCGGTGTAGGCGCCGCTGCGTTGTAACGGCGATTCTCCTTAGCGAGAACACTTTCGGCAACGCCGTCTCTCAGTACTTTGATCTTTCTCTCACTGAGAAACTGGGAGGCCGCCGGTGTCAATTTCATACCTGAAGGCAGATCAAAGGAGGTAAAAGGAGATTTTTTATAAATGTCGCGCAGTTCTGCTTCTGTAATGACTTTCATTTACCGTACCACCTCCTTACTACTTCAAAGATTGAGATCAGACTTCAAAGTCGTGAGGCGATCTGGCAATGGCGACAACGGCATCGCGGAACGCTTCCGTCGCGGCCTTACAGGCACTCTGGGAACCGGTCAGCAATGCGCCCGCATAGTTGGTTTCCGTCGGAGGACCATACCACAGCGGCATGGTAACATCGGCGGCTTTGATCGCGGCATCAACGCCATAGACGGCTTCGATGGGAGGAGCGATCAGATAAGCCAGAGGCTGACCTTCGGGGATACCGGCACATTCCGAAAGATAGCTGCCGGTTCTGGAAATGGTATGAGCGAAATAGGCTACGCTGTCGTCATCATTGGCAGAATAGAACCAAGCTTCTTCAGCCAAATACTGAATGGCGGCATTCAAGCCGGCTTTCGTTTCGGCGGGATTGGGTCCGGCAAGGATGCCGATAAATTCACCGGCCAGAGGACCCGCGGCTCTCATTACATTGGGAGCGCCGCAATAAAACGATTTCGCATAGACGACACGAACTTCGGCTTTTTTCGTTGCTTCGTCGATTGCAGTGTAAGCGCAATCATCGATATCGCAAGTAAACATCGCGATACTCTGTTGATCGTCGGTCATTTTGAGATCACGTCTCAGATCCGGCGCAACATTAGGGATAAATTTGGTTGCTAAAACATGCGGTTTTACAGGATCTAACAATGCCATATTTTATACCTCCTTATTTATTACCTTTCTCAAAAACTAATGTCTTCACCACAACGGGGACAACTCTGCCGCCCATGATCGGGCTGCCGATATCAATGTAATCCCCCTCGTCGACATCAATCTGGTCGACACAGACCAGTTCTATATGATGATCGGATACGATATCCAAACATTGACCTAAAACCTTACCGCAGTCGGCGCCGACAATTACGATCATGACGCCGCGGTCTCTGAGGTAATTCTGCATCCCTTTATAAAGCCCTTCGGCAAGATCGCGAATACATTTATATGTGATTTCCGCGGGGCCGTCAAGAGCAAGCCCGAGAATTTTATCGGGATCCTCGGAATGGATGCGGTCAACGGTTTCACTGACCATAGAGGCGATTTCGTCAATATCCCTCGGCATATGATCCTTGGGAAAAGGCGAAAGCACCTGGACATTTTTGAGGGGCAGCGTTTCTTCGTTTACATGAATGGTGCTGCCGCTGATGTTCATGGAATGAATCCCCGCACCGATAACGGTGGCACGGATCGTTTCCAAAGGTTTGGCCAGCGTCACACCGGCTTCAGCGAATTTTTTCCGGATTGCCCAGCCGAGGACGGGACCGATATCTCCGTATTGCGTCATGGTACTGATCGCCACAGGTTCATAGTCACTGTAGACATAGTCCGCGACACCGCCGGAAATCACAACCTGATAGACTTCGTAAGTGTCTTTCAGAGCCGGCGTCATCAGTAATTCATCGAGGAGTTCACCGGGATGTCGATCCACAATGGATTCCACACAGAGCTCCGCCATGCGCTCGGCAATACGGATCAACTGCTTTTGAGTGGCTTTATCCCCGATCATCAATTCAATACCGAGATCGTTTAAAACACGCTGAGCAGGTTCGGCGATATAGGTTACGGTATCACCGCCTTTTTCCAGTTCCACCAGATGACCGCCGACATTGATGCATGCCGCGTCAATGACCCGACCGCCGTCAAAAACACCGATATTCGCGGTACCGCCGCCGATGTCGATATTGGCATAGGGCTTATGATGTTCTTCGGAGTATGCCGAAGCGCCACTGCCGCGACCGGCTAAAATCGATTCAAGATTGACACCGGCTGTGGCAACAACAAAGTCGCCGGCATATTCCGAAACCGCTTCCAAAATATTGGCGGCGTTTTCTTTTTTTGCGGTCTCACCGGTGATGATAACAGCACCGGTCTCCACATCCCAGGGATTCATACCGGCCTGCCGGTATTCTTCCTCGAGGATCTTGGCGATTTCTTCGGCGTCGATCAGAAGATGGTCATCAATGGGTGTAAAATGGATATTGCTTCGATACAGGACTTCCCTTTCGGAAATCTCCATATGCGGAATGACCGAAGCGGGAGCGGAATTCCGTACCGTCAAGCGACTAAGAACCAGTTGGGTCGTGGTTGTTCCGATATCAATGCCAACACTAATCAGTTTTTGTTCTGCGGAACTAATGATGAACACCACCTTTCCCAAATCATTACTAAGTTATTTCGTCGCTTCGTTCAGTTTAACGCCTGTGCACTGATATTTCAGGATATCCTGGATCAGATCTACGAGTTGGGCACCGGCTTCAACCGGAGGTGTACCGCCGGCGTAAATGTTGGAGATCAACGTTCTGTCGGCTTCAACGGTTTCCTTGGTAGGACGATAGATCAAATACGCACTCATGCTGCTGGCCGTACCGAGACCGGGTCTTTCACCGATCAGATTCAAGACGACATCACAGCCGAGTTCCATACCGACCTGGTCCATAACGCGAACACGGCCGTTTTTCACGAAAACAGGAGTCCCGACCGTGATCCCCGCAGCTTCCAGACCCTGTACCAGCGGAGGCAGGATTTCGGGAATGTTCGCTTCAATGGCGCGGGAGCTCAAACCGTCGGCAATAATGATCTGTACCTGAACCTTATTGATCGTAGTCTGAAAACGCTGTTCATGAATTCTCGTATCCTGCTGACAGATTTCATGAAGCTTTTTGATGCCCTGTTCGGAAAGGCGCGTGCCCCAGTTCGGTTCACGCAGGAAATCATCTTTTGTTGCCGCTTGGGTGGTAATGGTTTCCAGGTTGTTCGCTTTGAGGAAATCATCGGAAACATCGAGGAAAACAGCGTCCATTGCGGCGGCGTGGTCAGCCTGGAAACGGAGCCATGTATCGGTGCGCTGTCTCGTTCCGCAGCGGCCGAGGCCGATTCTGGCGTTGGTGACCTGCTTCATCGCTTCAACGGCGGCATAATTTTTCGCGTTCGTCAATGTAGGATGATCGATATCGGGAAGATTGATCACGCCGTCTTCGATCACGGAACCGCCGCTTGTGTTACCGCAGGCAGCGGGAGCGGCGCCGCTTTTTCTCAGCTCGGCAAGAACAGACTCAACGATCATTCTTTCCATATCGTTTTGATAATTAGCCATTCTTCTTCTCCTTCCTCTTATTTTTCAAAGATGGAAGGATCGCCGGCGATCTCGGTTAACTGACCGTCTTCCATGAGACCCATATTTTCCATCCATTTTTCAAATTCAGGCGTCGGACGCAGACCGAGGATCTGACGAATGGAGGCATCGTCATGATACGTCGTATCCTGATAGTTCAACATGATGTCATCGCCGCCGGGCACACCCATGAAATAGAAGGAACCGGCCATGGCACAAAGCATCGTGCCGTTTTCCTGGTCATTCTGATCACATCTCATGTGATTGGTGTAGCAGGGAGCAATGCCCATCGGCAGACCGTGAAGTTTGCCCATAAACAAGTCTTCAATGTCGGCACGAACAACTTCGCGGCCGTCGTAAATCGTTTCGGGGCCGATGAAACCGGAGACGTTATTGACCATAAACGGCATAAAGTGACGGCCGAAACCATAGGTTCTGGCTTCCAATGTCATTTCGTCAATACCTTCATCACCTTCGAGGGAAACTTCGGAGCCCTGCCCGGTTTCGAAATACATGAAGTTGGGGCCGAGGGAGTTCCCGCCCTGACGGCAGGCTTCTTTGGCATTTTCAAGCAGCTGAGCATCGATACCGAAGGCTTCATTGGTAGCCTGGGTACCGGCAATGCTCTGGAAGAAAACGTCGATGGGAGCACCGAGTTCCTGCGCTTTCATCTGCGTGGTCACGTGAGCGAGAACGCAGGCCTGAGTCGGAACTTTCCATTCTTCCATAAATTCATGAACAGTCTTCAAGAGGTAGGCAGTGTTTTCCGGGTTATCTTCAACGGGGTTAATCCCGATGACGGCATCACCGGAACCGTAGGTGAGCCCTTCCTTCATTGAGGCCATGATACCGTTGACATCGTCAGTGGTATGATTGGGCTGGTTACGGTAGGAAATTCTGCCGGGAAGACCGATCGTGGTGTTGCAGCGAGCCGGCTGGCGAATTTTTGCGGAAGCGGCTACAAGGTCAAGATTGGACATGAGCTTGGCCACACCGGCAATGGCTTCGGAAGTCATACCGCGACCGAGACGAAGGACTTCGTCACCGGAATGAGCGAGAATGTATTCGCGAAGTTCGCCAAGAGTATAGCCTTTGAACTCGTTGTAGACATACTGGTTAAGATCATCATAGATCACCCGGGTTACTTCATCCTTTTCATAAGGAATGAGCGGATTTTCATAGATGTCTTCCAGGGTCATGCGGCTCAAAACAAGCCGGGCGGCAACTCTTTCCGATTGGGATTCGGCTGCGATACCCTGCCAGGTGTCACCGGCCTTCACTTCGTTTGCTTTGGCCATGACCTCGGCAACGGAATGAAATTCGAATGTCCTGTTGTACATTTTTGCTTTCAGCTTCATTCTTTTCTCTCCTTATTTTTTTAAAATTATATTGAAATATAAATATAATTTCCCATGGTAATTATGTGTCGGGCGTTTTTTAACCGCGATAGCGAATTCCTTCTTTGAGCGCCCGATCAATATATTCTCTGAGTTCGTCAATACCTTCACCGGTTTTGGCGGAAACACAGAAGATATGATTCGGATCGGAAACACAGACCGTTCTGAGAATATTAACGGAACGTTCCCTGTCGGCTCCCTCGGCATCAATCTTCGTCACCACGCCGATACTGCGGCGGGGAAAAGCAATGGCGAACCCCGGGGGAAATTGATTATAGGCGGTCGTGGAATCCTGAAGAAAAAGGATCAAATCAGCCTCGAGAGCTGTCGCCAGCAAAGCGCCCTTCATAAAAGGCGTCGCCGTATATTCACCCGGCGTATCGATGGCCTTGGACCCATATTCCATGCTCTGTGTTTTATCCTTCTCCATGGAGACCGGGCCATCCTGATAGAGCGCTTTCAGTAACGTCGTCTTACCCGCATCCACAGCACCGGCAAGCATAATCCTTCTGACTTCGCCGTCATCATCGGTAACGGTACCGACGGTGCTGAGTTTCTCTCCTGCCATGTATTTCCTCCCGTTTCTCAAAGGCATTCATTTAAGCAATGTATTTCATGCGGCAAGCATTTTCCTTTGCGGATGCCGCGTCAATCACGATAGCGAATACCCTCCGCAAGAACTTTATCAATATATGCTCTCAATTCATCGATGCCCTCTCCCGTCTTGGCGGAAACACAAAAGATACGGTCGGAATCGGAAACACAAACATTTTTGATGATATTGATACCTCGTTCAATATCGGCGCCGGGGGCATCGATTTTTGTCACCACACCGACGCTGCGCCGGGGAAAGGCAATGGCAAACCCCGGGGGGAATTGGATATAACCGGTCGTACAGTCGTGCAGAAAAAGGACAAGATCCGCCTCAAGGGATGTCGCCAATAACGCGCCTTTGCCGATATACGGCAACGCCGTAAATTCACCGGGAGTGTCAATGGCCTCGGAATCATAATCCATGCTTTGCGTCTTATCCTTATCCATCGAAACGGGACCGTCGTGATAAAGCGCCTTCATCAATGTCGTCTTACCGGCATCCACCGCGCCGCAAAGCATAATCCTTCTGACCTGTCCCGAACCGTCGGTTACTTCCTTGACGGCACTGAGTCTCTCTCCGTCCATATAACTTCCTTTCAATATGCTCAAAGTATCCGTTTTATCGAAAATGAGTAATCTACCACAGCCACACTGTGATAAACATAAAAAGCATTCATTTAAGATTTCGTCAAAGGCGAAGGAGCATAACCCAGAATATTTTCAAAATAATCGCTGATGGCCCGCATCGAAGAAGTAACGCTGGCCACGTCGCCGGTAATGGTGAGCGCTCCGGTAAACCGGTCGAGAAATCCGATACGAACTTCCCCCGCCTTGGTGGCAATATCACCGGCAATAATCGCCGATTCCCCCGGCGTAATGGTCAGGATACCAACCGCGCCGTCGTGGGGAACTCCGAGCTTATCATAAACGTCATCGACAGGCTGGGCGATAACATGAAGGAGCGTGATCTGTCGTCCGGGAACGAACTCTTGAATAATCCTTTGCTTTTCCTCGCCGTCTCCGCCGTCAAAAACCATGCTCCCACCTCCTTTCGCCATGCTGTCGGGTATTAACTGTTATACATGATGTCAATAAAATAAGTCAAATATGATTTAAATTTTAATTTTATGAGTTATTCTTAACTTATTCCGCCGCAGAGATGAAACCTTCCCACCAAGCGGCAAACTCGTCTTTCAAATGGAACCAATAATCGGGATCACCGGCCAAAACAACTTCCGGTTTTTGCCATCCCCAGGTCACGGCAACCCGCACATCAATGCCGACTTCTGCCGCTTCGAGCATATCACCTTTGGTATCACCGACAAAAACGGTTTTTTCGCCGGGATAGTCTTTCATGATCCCTTTCAGCTTTTTGACTTTACTCGTTTCTTTATCGGCACCGAGGACATCTTTAATGCCCTCCACACCGAATTCGGCAAGACGTTTTTCCACCGTGGCGGAAACATTGGAAGAAACGATATAGACCGGATAGGTTTGAGCAACTTTTTTCAAAACATCAAAGACTTCGGGAAAAGCATCAATGGAGAATCGACCGTCATTTTTGATCTTTGCATAGATCGACATGATTTCGGCGGACCGGTCGGCGGTGACACCGAGATCGGCAAGACCTTCATAGAAATTTCCTTCGGAAAGTTTTGCCATATCCGCGGCGGTTTTGACTGCATCGACGCCAACCTCTTGACAAGCCTCGGCAAAATATCTCGCTTCCGTTTCCAGAGAGTCTACCATCACGCCGTCATAGTCGAAAAATACAAGTGCCATGCTGCCACATTCTCCTTTATTCGAAATTCTACCCATTTTTTCTAATTTACATCATACATATCATACCGCAAAACAAGTACTTTGTCAATCTTTTTTTTCTATGGAAATCCCTGCTAAAACAGATTTTTTAATCGTTTTTTCCGCGTTTTCCCTGCTTGTGGGAGCACGTTTTTTTCTCGCCAAAAAACAGCGAAAAAAATAAAAAATTTTTTTATATAAATTATTATTTTTTCGATGATTTTTTAAAAAATAATCCTCTTTCCGAATCCTTTTTATCCTTGAAAATCCATTGTGTTTCAAAAGCGTGGCATTTTTTTTGAAAGAGCTCTCTGTTTTTTCTCCATGCTCCCACCGCTTTTATTTTAACGCTTTTAAAATCGGGAAACAACAACCAAAAACAGGAAAACGGTGCTCCCCCTTTTTACAAGAAGAAACTCCATTGCAAAATATAGGCCTTTATTCCTTTTTTTTCGGCATATAATATGATTTTATCCCTTTCGCTTTTTTCGAAGAATAAAAGCCGTTTAATCTCTGCGCATTTTTCCCAAAAACAACATGCGCTTTGAAAAGCACAAACAAAAATTATTTTTCCCCTCACGTCTCTTTTTTTCGAACATATCACCCGGATCTTTTTAATCTTTTTAAAATGATTCAACAGTCAGCGGGACGACTTTAAAACAAGCTCGGTTTTCGCATCATTCGATTGGAAAATACTTTTATTTCCGCCTTTAACGGGTTCCGAACGATATGCCCTTAAAAAATCGGCTTTCCCGATACAGGAAAGCCGACGCGAAATTAAGTTATAATGATAAATCAAAAAAACAAACCCGGAAGAGGGACCATCTTCCGGGTTTATATATTTTTAGGATCGATACAGCTTTGCTGTAACCATTGAACTTGAAACGATGCGATTACGCGTCGGGATAGTTGCCGAGATAGGTGGTAACGGCATCCAGACCTTCGCCTTCACATTTGTAATAAATGTTGACTTCACCGTCATCGCCCAGTTCATAGCGGGATTCCGCGAGCAGACCGTTCTTTTCGGCGGTCATGATCGCCGCTTTGATCTTGTTCGGTTTGCACATTCTGTGTCCGCCGAATTCACCTTTCAGCGCTTCATAAACATCTTTCGGGCAGGCTTCTTCCACTTTGGTGAAATATTTGATAATAGCGTACGTAATAACTCTCATGA
>CACXDX010000172.1 GCA_902766525.1 uncultured Bacillota bacterium
GGCACTGTCTAAGCTTTCATTTTTTCCAACACGTACTTCGCTCATTCCTATCCCTCCCTCCGGTGCTACCTTAACGATAGAGTGATAATAAGACCGTGATCAGCAACAAATCAAATAGACTGTATCACGTACTAAATCATTATAACAAATTAAAACTGTTTCGTCAATAATCAAAGTAAATTTTATTGTTTAAACAAATTGCCCGAGTTTTTCGCCGCCCAAAAGGTGAAAATGGAGGTGAAAAACTTCCTGACCGCCGAAAAATTTACAATTGTTGACAATACGATAACCGTCTTCGGCCATCCCCTTTTCTTCCGCGATTTTCCTGGCAACCAGATAGATTTTGCCGACGACCGCCGCGTCCTCTTCGCAAAGATCCGCCGTGGTGGCAATATGTTTTTTGGGAATGATCAGAATATGGACCTTGGCAAGAGGGTTGATGTCTTCAAAGGCCAACACATCCTCATCTTCATACACAATGGCGGACGGGATTTCATGATCAATAATTTTACAAAAGATACAATCGCTCACTTTAATTCTCCTCTCTTTTACGGCTCGATCTCATCTCCGACGAGAATACCGTGGTCATTTTTTGTCGCTTTAACCCGTACAAATTTTCCGATTAGATTCTTTTTTTTCGATCTGAAGCGCACATTCAAAAAGTTATCGGTATGCCCCTGATATAATCCCTCACGATCCTTGGTCTCGACGAGAACCTCAAGGGTCTGCCAAAGATGACGCTCGGCAAAACGGTATTGATAAAAATCACCGATGGATAAAATCAGCTTTTGCCGCTTATCCTTTAAAGCGCCGGGAACACGATGGGGGAAAATCGCCGCCTTCGTCCCCTCTCTCGGGGAGTAAGGAAAGCTGTGAATGAAAGCAAAGCCGGCATTGGTCACGACGTCAATGGTATTTTCAAAGGCGCCGTCGCTTTCACCGGGGAAACCGATGATGATATCGGCGCTGATCGCCGCGTCGGGGATGGCTTTGTAGATCCTCTTGGTCAGGGTCAGATAATCTTCACGCGTATAGGGACGTCCCATCTTTTTCAATATCTCATTATCCCCGCTTTGCAGAGGAATATGAAAATGATTGCATAATCTCGGCTCGGAAGCGAAAAGATCGATGATTTCATCGGAAATCTCTCTCGACTCCAGAGAGCTCATGCGGATACGGGGAATGGTGGTCTCCTTGAGCAGCCCTTTCAAAACATCGATAAGGCCGATATCGTCGGGCAGATCGAGTCCGTAGAAACCGGTATGGATCCCGGTCAGAACAAGCTCCTGAAAACCGCGGCTTTCAATGGATTTCGCTTCGGCGATAATATCATCGTAAGGCCGGCTGACGACGGGACCCCGCACATAAGGGACGATACAGTAGGTGCAAAATTGTTCGCAGCCGTCCTGGATTTTCAAATATTCACGAACCCGTGACGTTTCCTTTTCCTTGATTTTCGCCGCGGGAAAATGACGCCGCATCATGATGTTGCTCACATCGAGACAGGGCATTTGCCTTTCATTGAGGTCATCGACGATTTCGGCGAGATTTTCCTTCTCTCCGTTGCCGGTAACGAGGGCAACACCGGGAATCATCAGCAATTCATGACCCGCCCGCTGTCCGTAACAGCCGGTGATCACCAGCAGGGCGTCGGGATTTTCATTATGGATATGTCTTATGGTGCGGCGGCTTTTGCTTTCCGCCATCTTCGTGACACAACAGGTATTGATGATAATGATATCGGCATCCTTTTTGTTGCGCACAACGTCATAGCCATGTTTCTCAAAATCATGAGCAATGGCGTTGCTTTCATATTGATTGACGCGGCAACCCAAAGTCACGACGGCAATCTTCTTAATCTCCATAATTCACCTCCCATTCGCCGAATTCGTACATCAGCACGGCAAGCGCGGCGGGACCGGCGGTTTCCGTACGCAAAATGCGCCGGCCCATGGTCACGGCTTTACCCCCGGCTCCGATAATCATTTCCGCTTCATTTTCGGAGAAACCTCCTTCGGGACCGATCAGCAGTGCGATTTTTGTATAATCCTTTTTCAGTGCGGCGGCAACGGTTTTAAAACCCGTCTCTGTTTCCCGCTCATGGCAGAAGATCAAGGCACAGCGATCATCAAGGGACGCGAGGGCATCTTTAACGGAACAAGGTAGAGCAACGACGGGAACGACCCCCCGTCCGCACTGTTCCGCCGCCGCGGCGGCGACCTTCTGCCAGCGCTGCCGCTTATCCGCTTTTTTATGGTCTTTTAACCGGACCTGGGAATGATCGCTTTCCACGGGAATCACGGCATCAACCCCGAGCTCCGTGGCTTTTTGTAAAATCTGATCCATCTTGTCGCCCCGGGGCAGACATTGGATCAGCGTAACCGAAAGGTGCGGTTCGTCATCAATGGCTTTCACTTCA
>CACXDX010000173.1 GCA_902766525.1 uncultured Bacillota bacterium
AACAACGGCATGGCGGAGAGCATCTTGTCCCCGGGACGGAACATGGGGTTGGTGGCGACGATCTGCTGGGAGAGGGCGTTGAAGTTTTTGTTGGTCAGCAGGATGCCCTTGGTGGTGCCGGTGGTGCCGCCGGAATAGAGGATCACGGCGGGATCATCGAATTTCCGCTCCACCTTGTAATTCCAGAAGCAGGAACGGCCGAGGCGCATAAATTCCTGCCAGCGGATGACGGGGGCGTCGTCGGGGATCTTCTTGATCTTGCGGCCCTCGGTCAGCATATAGCCGGCCTTCACCGGTTTGGAGAGGGCGTCCCTGACCCGGGCGAGGATGATATTGACGACGGAGGTGTTCTGACGCACCGCCTCGAACTTATGGTAGAATTGATCGAGGGTGATCACGGTGACGCTTTTCGATTCGTTCAGATAAAATTCGATCTCCTTTTCGGCGGAGAGCGGATGGATCATGTTGCAGACGCCGCCGACGAGATTGACGGCATAGAACATATAGATGGCCTGGGGACAGTTGGGCATGGCGATGGTGACGCGGTCGTTTTCCCTGACGCCGATGGTCTTCAGCGATTTGGCGCAGCGTTTGATCTCATGGATCAGCTGGCGGTACGTCGTGGAACGGCCCATAAAATAAAAGGCGATCTGATTGGGATATTTCTCGGCAATATCTTCCACGGCCTCGTACATGGAGCCCTGAAAATAATCGAGATGAGCGGGGGTACCGCCCAAAAACGGGAGCCAGGGCGCTTTGGCGCTGATTTCAGTCATAGCAATCCTCCGGTTCTTCTTTTAAGGGTCTTTCCAGCAGTTCGGGATCGTTGAGCAGCTTCTTCAAAAGGCGCATCGATTTGGCGTAGTAGTAGCCGTCGGCCAGCCGTTCGTCGATGGTGAAGCCGAGATCCACCGTTTCCTTCATCTCAAAGCTGCCGTCATCCCGAAAAACGGGGCGCGTCTTCTTTTCGCCGATGAGGCAGAAGAGAGAGCAGGTGCCCCAGTTGGTGAGATGGTGGTAGCCGCTTTTCAGCTTGATCGAGCCGACGTTGGAGAGGATCACCGAGGCGTAATAGGGATCGTTCGCGATGAAGCTCTCGGGCACCCGACCGTGCCGGTCGAGGAACATCACGAAGCGCACAAAGGCCTTGCAGAGGCCGCGGGGCAGTTTGTTGATCATTTCCATACTGTCGCCGGTGGCGTTGCTGCCGCCGTCGCGGCAGGAGGTGACGATCTCCTTCAGCTGTTGATAGATGGTATCGATGGTATCGTCTTCCCTGATATGGAGGAAAGCCAGACCCTCCTCGCTCTCATCCCGAAAGCGCTTTTTGATCACGAAAGAGGCGGTGATCTCATTGCGCTGATAGAAATTGCCGTTGACGATGAAGCGGTTCAGCTTCGGCCTCAATCGGATCGTCTTGACGAGAGCGGCAACGATCAGATGAAACATCGTATAGGGAAAATCTTCGATCCCCTCGTTTTTCTTCGCCAGATATTGATTGACGGCGGTGAGATCGATCCGCTCCGAGAGATAGGCTTCGTTATCGCAGCGGTTGGGATAGATGATCCCCGAGAAAAAATGGATGAGATCGAGATCTCGGATGAGGGTGCCGTCTCTGCGGTCGCCCCGACGTCGTTTAGCCATGGTGCCTCCTGAAATGAAATCACGGTTTCGGCATGGAAAAGCCGGTCAAAAAAAATAATATGCTGCTAATAATTATAACACATTTTCTTTAAAGGGAAAAGCCCCCTGTCGGCAACGCCGTACAAGAGGGGCTTTGTCTGTTTTTCGGTTTTACGACGGCGCGGGAGCACGTTAAAAAGCTTTTGAACCGCTGAAGAGGCCGCTGACGATCCCTTTGAGCGCGTTTCCCTTTGGGCTCTCGTATTCCCTGCCGGCGAGGATCAGCTTTTCCACCTTTAATTCACCGAGTTTTTCGGGGGCGATATCATAGGGAGAAGCGGAGAGGATCACCATATCGGCGATCTTGCCCGGTTCCAGACTGCCCCGCTCCTTTTCGTCGAAGGAGGCGAAGCAGCCGTTGAAAGTGCACATCCTGAGGGCGTCGCGGACGGAGACCGACTGCTCGCCGTTGTTTACGGCTTTATCCAGCCAGACGATGGGATCCGGTGTGGTGCAGGGGGCGTCGGAGCCGAAGGAAACGACGATATCGTTGTCGAGGAAGGTCTTTAAGGGATTGAGGCGGGAAGCTCTTTCCCGGCCCATGATCCGAACGAGGTATTCGTCGGGCTCCTGCTTCCAGTTGATGAAGGCGCTCTGTACCGGCATCTGGATATGATAGTCGCGGCAGATGGCGATGCCCTCCGCCGTGGGCAGACAGTCGTGGATGATGCCGTGGCGGTGATCGTCTCCGGGATTTTCGTCCAGCACCGTCTTGAGGGCCCGCGCCGCCTGGTCGAAGGCTTTGTCGCCGATGGCGTGCATCTCGATCTGGAGGCCGGCGTTGTGGGCTTTTCTGCAGAAATCCGTGACCTTCTCATCGCTGTAGTAAAGGACGCCGTCGCCGCCGATCTCGTCAAGGTAGGGTTCGTTCATGGCGGCGTCGTGAGAGCCGAAGCAGCCGTCGAGAGCGCACTCGAAGCAGCCGCCGATCCTCGGCAGCTTGCGGGAGGTCGCCACTTTCACCTTCATGGACTGAGGGAAGACCCGAAGCTGAAAGCCGCTCTTTAAAGATTTGGCGAAGATCTTCTCAAAGGTGATGTCGAGATTGCCGAAAAAGCCCACGCCGCTGACGCTGTGCACCATGCCGATGCCGCGGGAAGCCATGAAGTCGGCGGCGTCGCCCATATCCTTAAAGAGCTCCAAAAGAGACAGAGAGCCGGAAATATAATCGGAGAAACGGAAGAAGGCCTCCTGATTCATTTCTCCGCTTTCCCCGTGATAACCGCGGATATCCCTGACCTTGCTTTCCATCTTCTTCAATAATTTGCTGTTGACGATGCAGGCGTGACCGTCGTATTTGACGACCATCAGTTCTTTATCGGGGCAGACGCGGTCCAGTTCCTCCCGATTGATGAGGCGGCGCTCCTTCACCGAATAGGGCGAAGCGCCGAAGGCGATCAGCGTCTTTTGCGGGGATCTTTTGACAAAGTCGGCGA
>CACXDX010000174.1 GCA_902766525.1 uncultured Bacillota bacterium
TATCGCGGTGCTGCCCGCTGTTTCTGCCCGTGAAACCAATACGTTTTACAAAGAAAAGATCATCGGCAAAGCGCTGCGGAGACTCACCTTTCGTTTATTTTTGCCCGCTCCCCTCAGAGCCGCCCTCGCCGTCTATCACGGCGCACCCTATATCATCAATGGGCTTAAGGACGTTTCCCGTCGCAATTTCAGCGCGGAGATCGTTCACGCTTCCGCGATTTTGGCTTCCCTGCTGACAAGAGACTTTTCCACGGCGAGTTCCATCATCTTCCTCACCGATATCGGTGAGATCCTCGAGGAATGGACCTTCAAAAAGTCCGTTGACGATCTCGCCCAATCTCTCGCCCTGAATGTAACCAAGGTTTGGAAAGTCGAAGATGATGATCTGGTACAGGTCAATATCGACCGCATCAAAGAAGGCGACCTGATCAGAGTCTCCATGGGCAGCCTGATCCCCTTAGACGGCGTCGTCAAAGAAGGTGAAGCCCTCGTCAATCAGGCCGTTATGACCGGTGAATCCGTACTTTCGGAAAAACGCCCCGACAGCACCGTATTTGCCGGAACCGTTTTGGAAGAAGGCGATATCACCGTTGAAGTTCACGGCGTTTCCGGAGAACGGCGCTACGACCGCATCGTGCGTATGATCGAAGAATCCGAAAGCATGGTTTCCGTCACCCAAAGTCAGGCGGAAAAAGTCGTCAGTCGTCTGATTCCCTATACCTTCGGTACGGCGCTTTTAACGGCTCTGCTCACCCGCAATATAACGAAAGCCGCCGCCGTTTTGATGGTTGACTTTTCCTGTGCCATCGAGGTCGCCATGCCCATTGCCGTGCTCTCATCAATGCGAGAAGCGGGACGCCGCAACGTCACCGTCAAAGGCGGGAAATTCTTGGAAATGATCGCCGAAGCCGATACCGTCGTTTTCGATAAAACAGGAACATTGACCCATGCCACCCCCACGGTTACCGAAATCGCCGCCATGGACGGTTGGGAAGAAAATGAAATCCTCGCCCTGGCAGCCGCTTTGGAAGAACATTTCCCCCACTCTCTCGCCAATGCCGTTGTCAGAGAAGCGAAAAAAAGCAAACTGAATCACACCAAGGTACAAACAAAACCCACCTATATAGTGGCTAACGGCGTCGTTTCTCACCTGAATGAAGAGCGCGTTGTCATCGGCAGCTATCATTTCATCATGGAAGATGAAAAAGCATGGGTTTCCGATGAAGATTGGGCAAAGGCGGAAAAAATGCCCGCCCAATATTCCAGATTGTATATGGCGGTCGGCGGTCGTCTGGCCGCTGTGATCGGCATCGATGATCCGATCAAAACCGAAACCGCGGAAATCATCGACGGCCTTAAAAAGAGCGGCATCAAACATATCGTGATGATGACCGGTGACAGTGAGCGCACCGCCAAAGCTATTGCTCAAACGGCCGGCATCAGCGAATACTATGCCGAAGTGCTGCCCGAAGATAAGGCCCATTATGTCATGGCGGAAAAGAACAAAGGACGCAAAGTCATCATGATCGGTGACGGCATCAATGACTCCCCCGCCCTCTCCGCTGCCGACGTCGGCATCGCCATCAAGGAAGGCGCCGATATCGCCAGAGAGATCGCGGATATCACCCTTTCCGGGAAGGATATGAAACAACTGATCGCGATCAAACAGATGAGCTGCAAACTGAATAAACGCATGAGTGCCACGGCAAAAATCGGCATCTCCTTCAACGCGGCCATCCTCGTCGCCGGCATCGCCGGTCTTGTCACTCCCGGCACCGCCGCCTTCCTGCACAATGCTTCCACAATCGGTCTTTGTCTGGAAAACATGACCGATATTCTGCCCGAAGAAACCGAAAGCATAACGGATATACGGGATTTTGCCCAAGCCGTTTGAAAAAAGGAGGATATGACTATGAAACAATGTATGGATACGGAAAACCTGCACAAAAGATTGAGAAGGATTGAAGGCCAGGTCACGGCTATCGACCGCATGATCGAGGAAGATGTTCCCTGCGAAGACGTTCTTTCTCTGATCAACGCCGCCAAATCCGCCTTGCACCGCTGCGGTCAGATCGTGCTGGAAGGCCATATTCAGCATTGTGTCAAAGACGGCATCGAAAACGGCGACGTGGAAAAGACCATCAAAAATTTTACCAAAGCCGTGGAACGTTTCGCCAACATGTCTTGATCTTCTAAAACCCAATCTCGCAAAACCAAAAACAGGTGAGGTAAAAAAGAAACGCGAAAAGATCCGCGTTCATTTTGCCTCACTTTTTTTATTAAAATAATATGAAATCTTTCTGTTTTTTCTATGATCTGAAAAGATAACCGTTTTAAACTGGTATTTTATTTTCAAACTCACTGCGTAAATTTCCCCGTTCCCCTTTTCTTCCCCATTGAAATATGATATACTTTTCATAGAAATACCTGTTAGCTTATGTTATGAATAAGATTCGAGTGAAGAAAATGAAAAAATACTTATTCTTTTTAATTATCGCTATATTTCTGCTCCCCGCCGGCGTTTCGGCCGAAACGGGAAACTATATCGTTACATTGGACGAAGGCACCGAATTATCCGAGGAAATCATTGCCGAATATGATCTTGTCAGCCTCACCGAAGAGGAACACGGCCTTTATGTCACGTCATCGGAAAAGGCCGAGGATCTTCTTAACTGTGAGGAGGTTATGTCGGTCAATGAATCGAAATACTGCCGTCTTTCCTTTGCGCCCAACGACCCTTCTTACGGTAATCAATGGGCCTTTCCCGCACTGAATATTCCCGCCGCAAAAGACCTTTTGGCGGGAGCCGATTATACCCGCCCCACCATCGTCATTATTGATACGGGCTATACCTTTGATCA
>CACXDX010000175.1 GCA_902766525.1 uncultured Bacillota bacterium
CCGACGGTGGATGATGCCATAGGAATCATTTCCCCTTTCTGTATCTGAGAATGTCTGCTTATTATACCACACAAAAAACAAGAATAAAACACAGAATACATTCTATATTATATGATCGTTTTTTAACATTTATTTTATTATTACACCTCTATATTATGTATATATTGAAAAAGAATAAATAAAATACAAATTTGAGGAAAATAAAAAAGACGGACTTTTTCTCATGAAAAAGCCCGTTTTTTCGATTTATTTGTTATTGCTCTTCGGCCTCTTTGAGAATCTGGGAAATCATGGCCGGAAAAACCTTGGCGGCATAATCACTGAGAGAATAATCGCCGTTGCAAAGGCACCAGTCGTAGATCAGCGCTCGTTCCGCCAGCGCATAGAGCTTGACGATATCGTTGACCGTCCAATCTCCGCGGAATCTTCCCTGTTCCTGTCCCTTTCGCGCCGTGGAGCGAAGAATTTTAAAATAATAACGATCCCGATCCTGAAGATGACGGTAACCCTTCGTCACCAGCTGGGTCGAATAGAGACGACTCATCAGCTCAAGAGAAACCCGGTTTTCCACCATCTGAAAAAGACGACGGTTTAAGAAAATCAACGTCTCAAAGGGATCATCATCTTCTCCGATCTCCTCGCTGAGATTTTCGTATTCCTCATCAAACAGGAAGGACAGCGAGCTCAAGAGGGCGTCTTTGCCGTCGAAATAGTGATAAAAGGAACCTCGGGAGGTATGGGATTCCTCAATGATCTCCTCCACGGTGGTTTCCTCATAACCCTGTTCATAAAAGAGCTTCCAGGCGGCGGAGACGATTTTCGCTTTGGTATTTCTCGTTTTTTTTCTGGCCATTTTTTCTCCTAATGCATCGATCTCGGCAGCGTACAGACGGTTTCATGATAAACGATGGTTTCATCCTGAAGCAGATCGGTCATGGCGGAAACCGTGGCAAGCAACCAGACGATATCTTCACTGCGCAAAATAAAACTGGAACTCAGCTCCGTAATGGGAAGCATATCCCGCTCCACACCGATGACAAAGCAACCGCGGTCATCGCGAAAGCGGGAGTCGCGGATGCTCTTATTGGTAAAGGGCGAACCCTTATGGATCAGCGTACCGTAACAAAAGAGCTGGTCACGTTCGGCAATGTGATCCTGCTGATCGATGATATAGCAATAGAGGGAACGATCTTCTTTGTTTTCCCTTTCCAAAACGGAACCGTCGAACACCAGGCGAAAATTTTCCATGGCGCGGGAAGTTCCGTAAAGAGATATCCGATCCCCCTCGCGCAGGGGTTCGGTGCGGGACGGGAAATTATGGATCTTTTTGCCCCGAATCAGACGGATCATATTGATGTGCATGGTTTGTCCCCAGCGCAGTTCCGCCATGGTACTGCCGATCAGGTTGCTGCCCTTGGGAATACGATAGGTGTCGACGAGCAGATTATCCTGCTGCCAGAGATTTCCGCGGCTCTCACCGGCTTCATGAAGCTGGCGTTCGTTCAGATTGGCCAAAAACTTGGCGGCGATTGTCAGATAGCTGCCTCTGAGCCGCCGGGAATGAGCCGCTACGATCGCTACGGGGATGATCAAAAGCAAACTCCAGATCGGCACATGTGTAAAAAGTGTGACGGGAATCAGCATCAACAGACCGATGCCGATCGTGGCGCGCACCGTCATGATCAGGATCAGAGGGAAACGATTGAAGCGGCTCTCCAGCCAAAGCGCGGCAAAATCAGGGTCGTGACTGACCATAAGCTGGGGAAGGATCGGCAGGAAGAGCAGAAACAGCAGAACCATCACGGCGATTTTGGCAACGCTGTCGGGAAGATAGGAAACGGCAAAAGGCAAAAACACCTTATAGCCGAGAACGATGAGACCGGCGCCAATCAACGTCAGGAAACCGACCCGCAAAAAACAGCGTTTCAAAAAACGTCGCCACAATATTTTGGCTTCCAGCTCTTTCTCTTCCGATTCCTCTTCTTTGCGGCTGCGGTCGATGATCTTGCGCAGCAGCTTTTCCGGAAGATTTCTCTCAAGAAAACGCGTCAGCGCCGGCGCGAGCCTTAAAAGGAAGGGTGTGAGGAAGGTCGTCAGCAGCGCCACGGCAACGATGACGGGATAGAGAAAATCCGAAGTAACACCGAGGGAGACGCCGAGGGTAGCAATGACGAAAGAAAATTCCCCAACCTGAACCTGAGAGAGCGCGCCGTGAATCGATGTGGACAGATCCTGACGGGTCAGCAAATAGCCGACGGACAACAGAATGACCTTACCGAGAACGGTGGCGATGATCAGCAACAGGATCGGAAGGGCATAGTCGACCAAGGTTGAAGGAACGACGAGGAAGCCGACGGAGACGAAGAAAACCGCGACAAACAGATCTTTACAGGGTCTGATCAGATCCTCGGTCTTAGCAGCCACTGCCGTTCCCGACAGCAGCGAACCGGCGAGGAACGCGCCGAGCGCCGAGGAAAAACCGATGGCGTCGGCAATCAGCACCATGCCGAAGCAGAGACCGAGAGCGACGATGAGCAGCGTTTCGCCTTTGAGCAGGCGGATGATCTTCTGGATCAGCGTCGGCACGATGAAAATCCCCAAAACCAGCCAAAAGGCGAGGAAGAAAAGGAGCTTGCCGATGGTCAAGACCAAATCGGCACCGTCGCCCTGAGAAACGGAGACCGTGGACAAAACCAGCATCAGAAAGATCGCGGCGATATCCTCAATGATCAGCGTGCCGATGGCAAGAGGGGCGAATTTTTGACGCAGCATACCGCAGTCTTCGATGGCCTTGATCGTGATGATCGTCGATGACATGGAGAGCATACCGCCTAAAAAGAGGCTGTCCGTTGTCGACCAGCCCAGAAGGATGCCGATCAGATAGCCCAAAAGCACCATGCCCAAAATCTGGATCGCCGCCGATACGGTTCCCGACGCCCCGACCTGTGCCATTTTATGAAAATTAAATTCCAAGCCGAGGCTGAACATCAGAAAGATCACGCCGATCTCGGCGAGGGTCTCGATCGTTTCGGCGTCGTCGACGAAAATCGGGAAAAAGCTCGTAATCGGGCTCGCCAAAAAACCGGCGAGGACATAGCCGATGATCACCGGTTGTTTCAGCTTTTTGCAGATCAGCGTCGTGATCCCGGCAAGAATCAGGATCACCGCCATATCCGTGATGAGGGTGGACAAATGGGACAAAGAAAACCTCCGATCTCGATTGAAAAAAGGAAGGTCAACGGTTGTTGATATTGCCGCCGCAGCAGAGATTCGTGCCGCCACAGCAACATAGATTACAGAGCGCAGTCATCAGGCAGGAATTGACACAGCAATTATCGCAGCCGTAAGTCATTCCGCGGTACGGACCGCTCTGCGTCTGATACCAGCCGCTGCCGTTGGCCAGCTGCTGATAGAGATTTTGATAACGAAAATCATTGGGCTCCATTCGGTAGGCCTGTTCGGCGTGGCTTTTGGCGGTGATGTTATCGCCGAGACCGCGATGAGCCAAGGCGCTGTAATAGTACCAGGCCGCCGTTCTTTCGCTCATGCCCTCAAGAGCGGTGAGCGCTTCTCTGTAATAGCCGCTGCGGATATAATTCGCCGCGGCCTTCAATTCCGAAGGAATATCCTCCCGCTCCCGATCGAAACCGAAACCGCCGAAACCGCCGAAACCGGAAAAGGGATCACCCTGACCGGATGAGGATCCGCCGTGGCCGCCGAAACCTTCAAAAGGATCCCGATCCTTTTTCATGATGGTCTCATAGGCCTGCTGCACTTCTTTAAATCGCTCTTCGGCAGCGGCTTTATCGGGATTGTTGACATTGGCGTCGGGATGATACTTCATGCAGAGCCTGCGATAGGCTTTTTTGATTTCCTCTTCACTTGCATCGCGGGGAACGCCCAACACCTGATAAGGGTCTTTATTCATTCGCTTCTTTTTCTTCCTTTATTTCGGCGCGGAACTTCGTCCAAACACCGGCATAGATAATATTTCTCAGGATATCCGCATTTTCGATGACGGGCAAAAGCTCAAAAGCACAGGCCGCTTCGGCCATCATCATTTCCAGAATCTCCTCGATCTTTTTTTCAAAATCTTCCGCTTCGGCCATGGCAAGAAGCGGATTGTAGCAGCCTTTTTCACGGTCGGATTTAAGATCGACGTAACTGTCGAGGATATAAATATATTTACCCAGGTAGAAACCGAAACGGCGCAGATCTTTCTCCCAGAGCCCCGGCGTCGGTACGAACAATTCCGCCATGAGACGACCGAAACAGCCGGAAACCGTATCGAGATCGCTCTCGCCGCGTTCTTCGGCGGCGTACAGCTCACCCAGGCAGGAACGAAACGCTTCGACCTGACGGGGATGATATGATGATGCCCGTTTCGCCTTTGCCCTCAGCAGCAGCGAAAGCAAACGGGCCGAGGGTTTCCCCTCGTCACGAATATCGTCGAGGGCTTTTTCATAGGCGAGCAGAATATTCATATCGGCGGCATAATCACTGAAGCGGTTCATTTTCGCCGTATGTCTGCCCAGGGGATGAACGGGACAGCGAAAATGCTTTTCTTCCGTCTCCGGTTCATAGAGACCGCTCAGCAGCAGCACGACCATGGTCATATCGTAATTTAAGGTAAGACGGCCGAAAAAACCGTGCCTTTTCTTCAATGCTTCGCAGAGACCGCAGTAAAAAGCCTGATAGGTCTCGAGATCTTTCACTTTTAATTCAGGTTTGTGAATGACGACATATCCGAACATTTTCAGCTCTTCTTGATGAATTCTTCTCCGCAGCGGGGACAAGTCACGCGGATCTTGCCCTTGCCGACGGGGACACGCAGCTCCTTACGGCATTTGGGGCAGCGATAAAAGCGATAGCTTTTGCGCTGATCAAAATGGTATTTGCGCTTGCGGAAAAAATCCCGCGGTTTTGCCAGCAGCTGCAGGAAACGTTGATTTTCCCGGTATCGGGCCGCGATATTTCGGGAAAAAAAACGAAAATAGCCGATCGCCAACAGAATCAAAACAAGCATATCCAAGCCCCGATAAGGCAGGAAAAAACCGATCACAAGCAAAATCAATGCGATGACAAACAGCACCTTATTCAGGGTATCCATACCATAGCGCCCGACGAGAAAACGCCGCAGCCAATCTCCGAAATTCATGCTCCCGACTCCTTCTTTTCATATATATTATATATAATATTCGGGGAAATGTCTACCATTCCCCCGAACTGTCGAATCCAAAAGAAATCATTCTTTCCCCGGCTTTTTGGCGCTGACTTCGGCAATGATCTTCAAGTGATTGAGCAGTTTGTTTTGCAAGGATTTCAGCTGATTGAAATCAGCCGAAGTGAAATCGTCCCGATCCACGGCGGCAAGGGCTTCGGTATGAGCATCCATCATTTGTCCCAGCGTCTCTTTTCCCTCTTTACTGAGGGAAATGATATTATTGCGCCGGTCGTTTTCATCGGGGATTTTGGAAATATAACCCCGCTGTTCAAGCTGGGTGAGGGATACCGCCATCCCGGCCGAAGAAGCGTTAAACGTTATCGTCAGTTCCTTCTGACCGCTGCTGCCGTTGACCTCCAAATAGCTCATGATCATGATCGAAGCCAGCGTAAGATCGGTCCCCACGATTTTCATCTGCGTGAACTGACGAAAGTTTTTTTCAAAGGTGAGCAGATAGAAATAACCTTCCTGATACTCTTTCAAATCCATGGTAATCTCCGTTTCTTCTATTTAATCGAGCTCAAAAGCGCCCGTGTACAGCTTGTAATAAGTTTTCTTGGCTTTGATCAGATCTTCATGCGTGCCGCGTTCGATGATACGCCCGTTTTCCAAAACCATGATCACATCGGCGTTCATCACCGTGGAGAGGCGATGGGCGATGATAAAAACGGTGCGTCCCTGCATCAGCTGATCCATACCCCGTTGTACCACGGCTTCGGTCTGCGTATCGATGCTGGAAGTCGCTTCATCGAGGATCATCACGGGAGGATCGGCAACAGCGGCACGGGCAATGGCGATCAGCTGAAGCTGGCCCTGACTTAATTCCTCACCGCTGCCGCTAATCTCCGTTTGATAACCGTCGGGCAGACGGGAAATGAAACCGTCGGCATTGGCCAGCTTTGCCGCGGCAATGATGTCCTTTTCACCGGCGTCAAGACGTCCGTAACGGATGTTGTCCGCCACAGTGCCGCTGAAGAGGTTCGTATCCTGGAGCACAATGCCGAGAGAACGGCGCAGATCGGGTTTTTTGATCTTATTGATGTTGATGCCGTCATAGCGGATCTTACCGTCCTCAATATCGTAAAAACGGTTGATCAGATTGGTGATCGTTGTCTTCCCGGCACCGGTCGCACCGACAAAGGCCACCTTTTGGCCGGGTTCGGCGTAAAGATTGATATCATGCAGCACCGTTTTGTCCGGAGAATAGCCGAAATCGAGGTCAACCATGCGGACATCGCCGCGCAGGGGTGTATAGGTCAGTGAACCGTCGTGATGGGGATGCTTCCAATACCAGCTGCCGTCAGGTGATTCTTTGAAACCATCTTCGCTTTCGCTGCCGCGGATGAGGGTGACATATCCCCGGTCTTCTTCCTCTTCCTCATCCATAAGCCGGAAGATGCGCTTGGCCCCGGCCAACGCCATGACGATGAAGCCTGCCTGATGGGAAATTTGAGAAACCGGGTTGGTCACGCTTTTGCTCAGCTGCAGGAAAGAGGCGATGATGCCGAGGGTCAGACCGCCGATGTCATTCAGGGCCAGAGCCCCGCCGATCACGGCCAGCAAAACATATTGGAGGTTGCCGATATTACCGATAATGGGCATCAGGATATTGCCGAGAGCGTTGGCGGTAACGGCATTTTTAAAGAGCACTTCGTTTTTTTCATTGAAAACGGTTTTTGCTTCTTCCTCGTGGCAGAATACTTTGACCACCCGCTGACCGTGAACCATTTCTTCGATAAAGCCGTTGAGCTCGGCCAGAGAATGCTGCTGACGATAGAAAAAGCGTCCGCTCAAGCCGCCGACCTTTGCCGTCACAAAGATCATCAACGCGAGGATCACGATAACGACGACCGTGAGCAGCGGCGAGAGATAGATCATGGCACAGAACACCGTGATGATGGTGAGGCAGGACATGAAGAGCTGAGGCAAACTCTGGGAGATAAATTGCCGCAGCGTATCCGTGTCGTTTGTGAAATAGCTCATCATATCGCCGTGACTGTTGCGGTCAAAATAGCGAATCGGCAGCGTCTGCATATGAGCGAAGAGATCGTCTCTGATCTGCTTTAAAACACCCTGGGAGATGGTGACCATCATACGGTTATAGGCCAGGCCGGCAAAGACGCCGACCAGATAGATGAACCCGACCGCGACAAGGGCACGGATCAGACCGGTGAAGACGGGATGCGCCATCCCCATAAGAGGAATGATATAATCGTCGATCAGAACCTGAATAAAGACGGAGGCCGCTACAGAGGCCAGAACCGAAAGAATGATGCAGATGACAACGAGCACCAGCCGCAAACCGTAGCCGCCGGCGAAGACATAGTGCAGCAAACGCTTCACGGTTTTCAAATCCGGTTTTTCCTGCATGGCGGCGGCGGAAACATTGGCTCTTTTAGGCGGCATCGTCTTCACCTCCCTTCTTCTGGGTCAGGGCGGTTTCACGATAAATATCGCAGGTTTCCATCAGCGTTTCATGATCGCCGACAGCGACAACGCTGCCTTCATCCAGGACGATAATCATATCGGCGTGTTCCACCGAAGCAACGCGCTGAGCAATGACGATCTTTGTCGTTTCCGGCATCCAGCGGGCCAGAGAATCACGAATCTTAGCATCGGTAGCGGTATCCACGGCGCGGGTGGAATCATCCAAAATCAAGATTTTCGGTTTTTTCAGCAAAGCGCGGGCAATACAAAGCCGCTGCTTCTGACCGCCGGAAACATTGGCGCCGCCCTGTTCGATACGGGTATCGTAACCGTCGGGGAAGGTGCGGATAAAGTCATCGGCCTCCGCATAGACACAGGCTTGAACCAACTCCTCATCCGTTGCTTCTTTGTTGCCCCAGCGCAGATTTTCTTTGACGGTGCCGGAGAAAAGCTCATTATTCTGCAGCACCATGGCAACACTGTTTCGGAGGACCTCCATATCGTATTCACGCACATCATGACCGCCGACGCGGACCGCGCCTTCGCTGACATCGTATAATCTGGGAATCAGCTGAACCAGCGTGGATTTGGAACTGCCCGTGGGGCCGATCAAGCCGACAACGGCGCCGGAGGGAATATGCAGATCCACATTTTTCAGGCAATAGGGATGATCTTTTCCCGCGTAGGCAAAACCGACATGATCAAAATCAATGCTGCCGTCGGCAACTTCCGTCAGGGGATTTTCGGGATCGCGGACATCCGGCACTTCCGAAAGCACCTCACCGATGCGCACCGCCGAAGCTCTGGCCATAACGATCATAACGAAAATCATCGAAAGCATCATTAAGCTCATCAGAATCTGCATCGTATAGGTGATCATACTCACGAGTTCCCCGGTGGTCATCGTTCCGGAAACAATGAATTGAGCGCCAAACCAGGAAATGGCAATCATCGAACCGTAGACGACAAACATCATCAGCGGATTATTCAAAACCAGCAATTTTTCGGCACCGGAGCCGAAGCGGTACATTTCCCCGGAAGCGCTGCGGAACTTCTCCGTTTCATGGTCTTCCCGCACGAAGGCTTTGACCACGCGGATCCCGCGAAGATTTTCCTCAACGACGGTATTGAGACGGTCGTAAGCTTTGAACAATTTCGTAAACAGGGGATGAGCGTGGGTCATGATGAAATACAAGCCCCCGCCGAGAATCGGCAAAGCGCAGAGGAACACGAGGGAAAGGGGACGATTGATGCGCACGGCGCAGACAAGGGCCAGAATCAGCATGATGGGACTGCGCACGGCGACGCGAATGATCATCGTATAGGCCTGCTGCACATTGTTGATATCCGTCGTCAGACGGGTAACCAGCCCCGCCGTTGAAAATTTATCGATATTGCCGAAGGAAAAAGTCTGGATCCGTTCATAAATCGTCTGACGCAGATTCCTGGCAAAACCGGCGCTGCCTCTCGCGGCAAAAAATCCGGACAGAACGCCGAACCCCAGAGAGAGCAGGGCGCAAATAATGAGAATCAGCCCCATTTTCTCTATATAATTCATGTTCCCCGCGGTGATGCCCTTATCGATGAGATCGGCCATCAGAAGGGGAATCAAAACTTCCATAACGACTTCAAGTATGACAAAAAAAGGAGCCAACAACGAATCGCGTTTGAATTCCCGAATGCAGGACGCTAATTGACGAATCATTTTCCGGTTTCTCCTCCTTCTTTTCGGTCGCTTTCATTAAGTCTTTGTTCCAGATTTTCCCGAATTTTCGCGGTCACCCGAAAAAAGACGGCCAGATCCTCCTCGGGGATCCCTTCGGTGAGCATCTTTTCCAGCCGGTGCAGCTTCCGTCCGGTGTCCTTGGCAAGACAGAGAGATTTTTCCGTCAGCGCCACCTTCTTCAAACGAGCGTCATAAGGAACCGATTCCCTGACGACAAGCTGCTTTGCCTCCATCTCCTGAATCAGAACGGAAACCGAGGGACGGCGCATGGAG
>CACXDX010000176.1 GCA_902766525.1 uncultured Bacillota bacterium
TACCAATGTCATAGAGAGCTTTCGCATATCTTTTTGCTACTGTTCTGTCTGTCATTGTACTTCGCCTGCCTCTTCGATATACTTATCTACCAATTTTTTATGGGCGTCGTCATCCAAAGACTGGTCAATGAGTTTGGACGCCGCGGAAATGGCGAGGGCTGCGGCTTCGTCTCTGATTTCGCCGAGAGCTTTCTCTTTTTCTTCTTTGATTTCAGCGTTGGCTTTTTCAACAATCTTATTGGCTTCGGCTTTGGCGGAAGCAATAATCTCTTCTTTCTGCATGTCGGCAGTTTTCTGAGCGCGATTGATGATATCCTGAGCGGTTTCTCTGGATTTTGCCAATTCGGCACTGATTTCTTCTTTCATCTTATCGGCGTCTTCCTTTAAGGATTCGGCGGTTTCGATGTCGGATTTAATCTTATCGTGACGTTTATCCATCGTTTGTTTCAACGGTTTGTACATAAGGAAGTACATGGCCACAAGAAGAATCAGAAAATTGGTGATCGCGAAAATCATCTGCGCAAAATCTATATCCACTAATGTACCCTCCTTTCGTTAAGGTAACGTCAGTTTGAGGAGGATAAAGACCCTCCTTGGGGAGGACGGGGATTAGGCAATTTTGCCGAAGAGCATGAAGGCAAAGACCAAACCGTAAATGGCAAGAGCTTCCATCATGGCAAGGCAGATCAGCATGTTGGTACGAAGATCACCGATGATTTCGGGCTGGCGAGCCATACCTTCGAGAGCTTTCGCGGAAGCGAGACCCTGACCGATCCCGGGGCCGATCGTAGAGATACCGATTGCTAAAGCGGCAGAAAGAGCATAGAAACCATTAACATCCATTTTTAAAATTCTCCTTTCAAGTTACAATTCTTAAAAATGTTTTTTAAAAATTTAAAATTTATTCAGTTGTTGACTCGATTATTCGTGTTCCGCTGCTTCCGAAATATAAATGGCAGCCAGCAGCGAGAAAATCAATGCCTGGATAAGACCGAAAAGCAGGCCTAAAATCTCCATGACGGACGGAACCCAACCGCTGGTAAAAACGGACAGCGTGCCCAATTGTTCAACAACGGTTTCTTCCCCGTGAATATTCCCAAACAACCGGAGAGCCAGTGTGAAGGGATGGACGATTTCGTCGATGATCGAGAACGGCAGCATGATGACGACCGGTGAGATCAAATGTTTGAAATATCCGAGCTTGTTTTCACGGAAACCCGCGAAATGCACACAGCAGAAGACAATCAAAGCGAAACCCGCCGTGACGCTGAAGACCGAAGTCGGCGCCTGGAGATTGGAAAGCGAAAGCGTTCCTCCCTCCGTGGAGAAGTTCAGCGGCAACATCCCCGAATAGTTACTAAGCAGAATAAAAATAAAGAAAGTAACCAGCATGGGGCCGAATGTTTTTGCCAGCTTGGGTCCGATCATCTTTGAAAAGAAATTGCTCAGACCGCCGACAGCCCATTCGGAAAAGTTCTGCCACCCGCTCGGCACCAACGCTTTTTTGCGTACGCCGAGAACACCTGCAATGATCATAAAGAGCATGACGCCCCAGAATACGATCATCCATTTGGTAAGACCGGGCGCAAAGGAGAAGTTGAAACCGATCTTACTCGTTTCCCACATCGCCTCGCCGCCGAGAAGAAAGGATCCTTCCGAAGCAACTTGCAAGACTGCATTCATTTATATTTTCACCTCCTCTTTAAAATTAAATGATAATATTAACTTTTAATGGATTTGACAATGAAAATTTTTTGAGATAAAAGCAGACCCAAGGCCGCGCCCAGGAGCATCGGCGTAACCCGATAAAGCACAAAGAGAGCCGCGGCATCGATGAGCAGCTTCAGCCACCAGCGGAGGTTGATCTTCCGCGCAAGTTTTTTCACTTCTTTATCGTTGCGGGGAACGATGTTCAGCGAAGCGGTATTCATCATCTTAAAACCCAGCCAGCCGATGATGAGACCGTAAACAACGCCGCCGCAAAACAGCAAAACGGTTCTGACGCTCATTGGTGCAGATCCTTTCGGAGCTCTTCCATCCGTTCGTCAAGGGATTTTTTCTCCGCATCCTCTTCGGCAGCGGCCCGGCGCTGTTCCTTTTCGATCTTTTCGGAAATAAGCACGCGCTTCCAAAGATACATAAAGGCCGAGATCAGAGCAACAAACAGAAGAATCAGACGAAACACCACATTGGTGCCGAATTTTTCATCAAGCCAGCCTCCGAGGAGATGACTTAAAAGATAGATATTCATTGCCAGCGTGATCCCGAAGGTTGACGCGATGCGAAGATAGGTATATACAGGGGAAGTGTGATGCTGTTCCGACGAATCGGGGACCTTTGTCGTCTCTTTCTTTTTTCGACTCATGCCATTTCACCTTTCTGCCCTATACACAATTATTATACAGCAATTCTTTATACATGGACAAGTTAAATATATTGTCACAACATAAAAATTACACTTTTTCGGCAATAATTTCCAAAATCCGTTGGGACGCCTTGCCGTCACCGTAAGGATTTTTGCACATGGCCATGGCCGCATAAGCCTCCTCATCCAGGAGAAGCCTGCGCGCCTCATTGAAAATGGCCTGTTCATCGGTGCCGACAAGTTTGACCGTACCGGCGGCAACGGCTTCCGGCCGTTCCGTGGTATCTCTCAAAACAAGGACGGGTTTCCCCAAGGAAGGCGCTTCTTCCTGAATACCGCCGGAATCCGTCAGGATCAGATCGGCTTTCGCCATCAACGTGGCAAAGGGATGATAATCGAGAGGCTCGATCAGCTGAACGTTTTCCCTGCCTTTAAGATGTTTGGCGGCAATTTCTCTCACAAGCGGATTCTTATGCACCGGAAAAACGATCTCGATATTTTCCGTTTCTTCGGCAAGACGGGCGACGGCGGCAAAGATCCGCTCCATGGGCTCGCCCCAGTTTTCCCGACGGTGGCAGGTCATCGCCACCAGTTTTTTTTCGGGATCGATGTCGCGCACACCGCAAAGGCGCAGATCATACTGTTTTTTCACGGCAATATAGAGCGCGTCGATCACCGTATTCCCCGTTACAAAGATCTGATCGGCGGGAACATTTTCCTTTAACAGATTATCCCGATTGACATCGGTCGGCGCAAAATAATAATCGCTGATCACATCGGTAACGCGGCGGTTGATCTCTTCGGGCCAGGGAGAAAATTTATTGCCCGTACGCAGACCCGCCTCGACATGACCGACGGGGATCCGCTCGTAAAAACCGGCCAGCGACGCGGCCATCGTTGTCGTCGTATCACCGTGAACCAAAAGGATGTCCGGCCGGTTTTCCTCTAATACATCCCTTAATCCCGTCAAAACGGAAGCGGTAATATCATAGAGATCCTGTCCCCGTTTCATGATATTCAGATCGTAATCGGGTCGAATCTCAAAAAGCTCCAGCACCATATCGAGCATTTCACGATGCTGAGCCGTTACGGTGACGATCGTCTCAAAACGATCATCCTTCTCAAGGACCTTTACGAGAGGCGCCATTTTGATCGCTTCGGGTCTCGTCCCGAATACGAGCATAACTTTCTTTTTCATATTATTCTTCCGCTCCTTCTTGCAGACGTGAAACTTTCTTCAATTCGATGCCCGCTTCTTCGGCGATCTTCAAAGAAAAATCATCGGGATAATCCCCATCATAGACGATGCGCACGATACCCGATGTAACCATCGCTTTCATACAGGTCACACAGGGCTGAGTCGTCACATACATCGTCGAACCCTTCAAAGAAATCCCGTATTTCGCCGCGATATTGCAGACATTGGCCTCGGCATGCTGCGCTCTGCAGATCTCCTGCCGTTCTCCCGAAGGAATGCCCAGCTGCTGCCGGAGACATCCGGTTTCGTCACAGTGCGGCGTTCCGGCAAGAGCACCGTTGTAGCCGGTGCCGAGGATACGATTGTCGGCGCTGACCGCGACGGCACCGACATGACGGCGAAGGCAGGTGGAACGGGTCGCCACATCGTAGGCGATATCCATGAAATATTCATCCCAGCTTTTTCTCATGCTGCTTCATCCTTCCCTTTCCATCTCATCGATGAGCCGAACGCGCTCGCTGTGCCGTCCTCCTTCAAAGCCGGTAGAGAGGAAAACATCTATGATCTCTTTGGCCATGGTTTCGCCGATGAGCCGGGCGCCGAGCGCGACGACATTCGCGTTGTTATGTTTGCGGCTCAAAGAAGCGCTGAGCGGCTCCGAACAAAGAGCGGCGCGAACACCTTTTACCTTATTGGCGGCAATGCTGATGCCGATACCGCTGCCGCAGATCACGATCCCGAAGGATCCTTCATCCCCGACGACGCTTCTGCCGACACGGCCGCCGTAAACGGGATAATCGACCCGATCCGCCGTTTCCGGACCGACGTCAATCACGTTTTTCCCGGTTTCCTTCAGGTATTCTTTCATTTTTTCCTTCAATTCAAAGCCGGCATGATCCGAGCCGATATAGATGTTCATTTTTGTTTTCCCTTCCCTTTCATTTTCTTTCATTTTCCGCGAGACCGCGCAGGATCCTCATGATCTCATCTTTTAAAGCATCCCTTGTCAGACGATAAATTTCGAGACCGCGGCCGTAAGGATCGGGAACACCTTCGCCGCTGCCGCTGATTTCTCCGATCAAACGGATCTTTGCCGACGCCGCGGGACATTCCCCCGTTAAAAATCTTTTATGGGCCTCGGTCATGCAAATAATCAGATCGGCTTTGTCTGCCATGGCCGCCCGAAAAGGTTTGGAGCGGTGATCTCTCAAATCGATGCCCCATTCCGCCATAACCTCAACGGCATCGGCGGTAGCGGGATCGCCGCAGACGGCGGCAAGACCGGCGGAATCAAA
>CACXDX010000177.1 GCA_902766525.1 uncultured Bacillota bacterium
AGTCTGTCGATGAAGGTTGTCAGCAACAAATATCTTCTCAAGAACGAAACATGAGAGAAGAGCCGATCTATTAGGGCCGTACGCACCAATCTTTTTAGACCGTACAGTACCTCCTGAAAAAACTGAAAAAAGGCTGAAAAGCCCGGTTTTTACCCTAAGCCGATCTAAAACGACCGCACACCACAAAACCCGCCGGTATCAGGACATAAAAATCCTAATACCGGCGGCACTTTCTTTCAAGATGGTTATTTCCGCAGCTATTTTTTCATTTTGACGATCATTTCAGCGAGCAGTTTTGCATTTGCGCTATTTTCCTATTTGCTTATGACCATCCAGACGCCTTCGGCGCCGATACCGTTTTCCGGGGGCGTGAGCAGTCTTTTTTCGATCAGCGCATCCGTCAGGTAATCCATCGTCGGCAGGCCGGCAAGAACGTTTTCAAACCAGTATCCTTTTTCTTGCAAAAACTTGACACCGACCTTTTTCTTGAAACCCATTGACAACTTCATGAGATCGTGGTATCATGGTTAGCGGTGGCTAACCGACGTGCTCTATCCGGAAACAATCAAAAAAACAAAGTCGAGACGATTCGGATGCATGACAACGTCCGACCGCTAATATCTTTACATTCGGAGAAACGCGATGTGGCTGAAAGTCGTTGAAGGTATAGCAATCCCGTTTATCGGCACGGCGCTCGGCTCGGCGTGCGTGTTCTTTATGAAAAAGCAACTGAGCCGTGCGGTACAGCGCGCGCTGACCGGCTTCGCAGGCGGCGTGATGGTCGCGGCGTCGATATGGAGTCTCCTGATCCCCGCCATGAATCAATGCGCCGATCAGGGAAGATGGGCCTTTCTGCCAGCATTTGCCGGCTTCTGGCTCGGTGTTCTGTTCCTGCTCCTACTCGATAAGATCATCCCGCATCTGCACATGAACGCGCAGCAGGCGGAGGGACCGAAAAGCAAGGCGAAGAAAACCACGATGATGGTGCTCGCGGTCACGCTGCACAATATCCCCGAAGGGATGGCCGTCGGCGTGGTGTTCGCGGGACTGCTCTCCGGCTCCGCCGAGATCACGACGGGCGGTGCGCTCGCGCTTTCTATCGGTATAGCGATCCAGAATTTCCCGGAGGGAGCTATCATTTCCATGCCGCTTCACGCGGAGGGGAAGACGAAAGGCCGGGCGTTTCTCGACGGCACGCTGTCCGGCGCCGTGGAACCGGCCGGTGCGCTTCTGACGGTTCTTTTCGCGGGTCTTTTCGTACCGGCGATGCCGTATCTTCTCTCATTTGCGGCAGGAGCGATGATCTATGTCGTCGTGGAGGAACTGATCCCGGAAATGTCGGCGGGGGAACACTCAAACGTCGGCGTTGTCATGTTTGCGATCGGCTTTACGGTCATGATGGCGCTTGATGTGGCGCTTGGCTGAATTCGAAAACAAAATCGGGGCGGAAAGCCCCTGATTTTGGCGGATATAGTTAGCATATGCTAACTACAAAGGGGGGAATACAAACGGTATGAAAAAGATTACGGTGAAAATCGACGGAATGATGTGCGGCATGTGCGAGGCGCATATCTGCGACACGATCAGAAGGACTTTTCCGGATGCGAAAAAGGTATCTTCGTCGAGAAAAAATGGCGAAGCGACGTTTCTGTCTGACGATGAGATTGATGAGGAAACGCTGAAGAAGGCGATCTCCGACACGGGCTACACATTCGTTTTCGTTTCATCGGAGGAATACAGAAAGCACGGTCTGTTCGGCAGATAGGCGGGACGTCGGTACGTTCATCCAAACAAAAGGCGCTAAAAGAAGTACGGCACGGGAGAAAAGGAGGTCTACGCGCTTGACGGCGCTGACTTTTCTCGTGAAAAAGGAAAGATAACGAGACCTTGAAAAGAAAGGATCAAAACTCATGAGACCTGACTACAAAAACTGGATGCCGAAAGGCATGGTGCTGGCCGCCGTGATCGCGACAGCCGCATTGCTCATTGGCTGTTCATCAAAATCCTTCGTATGAAGAGCGACACGGAAGCGGAGGTCGAACAGCAAAGCGGTGAAGACGCCGTCATC
>CACXDX010000178.1 GCA_902766525.1 uncultured Bacillota bacterium
CGAAGGTCATGATGAGAAAGAAGACCTGCGTATGGCCCGACGAATGAAGAAAAGTTTTCCCGCGATCGCGGAAACGCTTTACCGCAAAGGGAAAATATATGATGAAAGTCTTGCTCTTGCCGGGAAATTGGCGGAGGAGGGGCGATTGCTGCTGCTTTCTCCGGATGATAGTTGCGGTGTGGATGTTCTTTGCCGCAGCGCGAAAGCGATGAACGATCTTTATGCTGTCGGCTATGAGGACGGGCGGAAGGTTGCCGCTTTTCTTTTCCGTTGAAAAGTCAAAAAAATAAACAGAAAAAACATCAAAATAACATCGTAAAACAGGTGTTTTTTTCGGTTTGATATTGAAAAGAAATGATTATTGTGCTATCATAATAATGTATATATAGGTATGCGAAGATTTTTTTCTGAAATCGTTCATATCTTTGTCTCGGAAAAGCAAGAATCTAGGAGAAAATGAGAATGAAAAAATCAAAAAAGATGATCAAAATCCTGACGATTGTTTGTGCCGTTTGTTTGGTCTTCGGCTTATGCGCCATGAGTATCAGCGCCGCGGCATCCCTGTCAGCTGATTTTAAAACAGCCAAATACGCTGTCGGTAACGGTCCCGCAGCCGCAACCGTGACCGGAATGCCCGGTGAAACGGACTATAATTATACTCAGCTTGCTCCCGGGGCAGAGAAATATGAATTGCCCGTGTTAAAGACGACCGATTCCAATTATCAGTTTGCCGGCTGGTCCGACAACAACGGCAGACAGTCTCTTGTGGGCAGTGACGGGAAAGCTTATTACACGAAGGAAAACTATAACGCAAATGAAGCGGATACCATTGCTTTTACCGCCCTTTGGCAAGTGATCGTTAAATTTGACGCGAATCTCAATGACAGTTCCGTCACGGTATCCGTCCCCAAAGAAGAGACCATCGTCCAAGGGGATACCCTGAAATTCGGTTCGGCTCATCTTGCGACGATCAATACCGGCGACTATACTTTTGCCGGATGGGCCACTTCGGCTCAGCCCGTGAACGGAAAAGCCGAATACGCCTATAGTAACGGTAATTGGAATCCCGCTTCGCTTACCGTAAACGGTCCCATGACCCTTTATGCGGTTTGGAAAGCGAATTTTTACACCGTAACCTATTATGCCAATACCGGCAGTGAAACGACGGATGCCGCCGTCGGTGTTCCTGTCGATAAAACCAAGTACAGCGGTTCCAATCTTACGGCGATCATCATGGGCGGCGGTACTGCCAAAGCGTCTTCCGGTTCGTCCTCGAATTCCTCGAGTTCTTCGGATTCCAACCTGAATACGTCAACTTCAACGGCCACAGCGTCTTCCGCAAATCTGACTGTGCCGACGACAACTTCCGCGACAACCTCGGCGACAGTATCCGCATCGTCTTCCGCGGAGCAGAGCACCTCGGCGACGCCTTCCGCTTCTTCTTCTGATTCTGATCTGAATTCTTCGGCGATGCCTTCCGCATCCTCTTCTGATTCTGATCTGAATTCTTCGACGACGCCTTCCGCGAATCAGAATACGCAAACCGATTCCGATAATTCCACTGCCGCACCCAGCGTGGATAACAGCGCTACCATGACCGATAAACTGATGAAGAGAGACGGCTATGCCTTCCAGGGCTGGGCAACTTCGGCCGAAGATGCCAATGCCGGAACCGTAGCCTACAAAGTGGGACAGACCGTAAACCTTACCGGTGATCTCAATCTTTACGCCGTATGGACTTCGACAACGGCGCCTTCAACGTCAACGTCTCAGGCGGCCTCTTCGAAGACGCCGCAGACCGGCGACAACGAAGAACTCTATCTCTATATTCTCATGGCTGTTCTTTCTCTTATCGGTATTGTTTATCTCGTATACGATCAGAAAAAGAAAGAGCGGGCATAATCATAAAAAAGAAAAAGCCTTTCAATAAAAAAATCAATTTATTCTTTATCATTATTCTTTCCCTTGTCTTCATCTTCAGCGTCGCTCAGATTATTCGTATCGAATGGGGATACTACAGTGCGGAACAGCTCTATTTGCAGGCCGCCGATGAGTATATTATTGAAGAAGAGAAAGAGGGGGAAACAGATCTCAGTATTGATTTTGCCGCTTTGAAGGCGGTGAATCCCGAGATTTGCGGATGGTTGGTAGTGGACGGAACCGATATCAGCTACCCCATCGTTCACGGTACGGATAATGATAAATACTTGAAAACCGCTTTTGACGGATCAGCCAGCAACAACGGCTGTATCTTTATGAACTGCTATAATGCTCCCGATTTTTCCGATCAGCATACACTGATTTACGGGCATCATATGCGCAACGGTTCGATGTTCGGCAAGCTGCCCGATTTCAAAGATCCGGAATATCTGCAAAGTCATCGACATTTTCATATTTACACCGAAAACGGTGTTTTGGATTATGAGATTTTCTCCGCATTCGTGACTTATTCAGCCAGTTTTGTTTATACGGATCATTTTGAGTATTCCTGGGATTTTTATGATTTTGCCCAAAAATGCGCGGAGTCTTCCATTGTTGACCTCGGTGTCGAACTTAAGGAAGATGATCGTATCGTGACGCTTTCCACCTGTAATTCCCGGGGAAATCGTTCCGAACGATTTGTTGTGATGGGGAAATATATGAAAGAGGAAGGATCGGATCCCGGATCGGTGACGGATGCTCCGCAAACGGATGCTTTAACAGAAGAAGCTCCGCCCGCGGAGACACAGGGGCAATAAAAAAAGAAATCTAAAACCTGCCGAACGGCAGGTTTTTGTTATTTGATAAGAAATCGCCGTGAAATTTTTCACGGCGAATCTTTTTAGTTGTTCGTTGCTTTTTTTCGCTTCAGCGCACGCATACGGTCGGCGTGATCGAGGAGCCGTTTGCGAATGCGGTAATGTTGAGGTGTCACCTCCAGAAGTTCATCGTCGTTCATGTACTCGATGGACTCCTCCAGACTCATCCGCCGGGGCGGAGTCAGACGCAGGGCTTCATCACTGCCGGAAGCACGCGTGTTGGTCATCTGTTTCTTTTTACAGACGTTTACGGTAAGATCTTCATTCTTGGGCGAAAAACCCACCACCATCCCGGCGTAAACCTGTTCGCCGGGACCGATGAAGAGCGTACCCCTTTCCTGTGCGTTGAAGAGACCGTAGGTGATACTTTCTCCGGATTCAAAGGCCACAAGAGAACCGGTAGTACGCTGAGCGACTTCTCCCTTATATTCTCCGTAATCATAGAAAACGGCGTTCATGATACCTTCACCGCGTGTGTTGGTCATGAATTCGTTGCGATAGCCGAAAAGGCCGCGGCTGGGAATGATGAATTCCATTTTTACCCGGCTGCCGATGGGCGTCATTGCTCTCAACTCGCCTTTACGCTGTCCCATGCTTTCCATGACGGTACCCATGGCTTCTTCCGGTACGTCGATGATCAATTCCTCAAAGGGTTCCAGCGTTTTGCCGTCAACTTCTTTCAGCAATACTTTTGGCGTGCTGACCTGAAATTCATAGCCTTCGCGGCGCATATTTTCAATGAGGATGGAGAGATGCATTTCTCCGCGGCCCATCACGCGGAATTGATCGGTGTTATCCGTTTCTTCCACTCTCAGCGATACGTCCTTCAGTAATTCGCGGAATAACCGCTCTCTCAACTGGCGAGAAGTCACAAATTTCCCTTCTCTGCCGGCAAAGGGGCTGTCATTGACGGAAAAAGTCATTTC
>CACXDX010000179.1 GCA_902766525.1 uncultured Bacillota bacterium
GATGACCGCGGAACCCGCGCCGAAGAGTCTTCACTCTCCGACTTATCTTCACAAGCTCTACTGTTTAGTTCCCAAAGACCGATACGCCCCAAATTTGTGGGGCGTTTATTATAATAACATTTTAAACATTCGTTGTCAAGACTTTTTTTGAAAAATATTTTTTAAAATCATACCCTTGACCTGTTAAAAGAAAGCTCCTTTCTACCGCTGATACAATAAAAAAACGCCCGCTTCGGACGGGCGTTTGATCGTTTCTCAAAAAAACTCAATCGATAATTTCCATTCTTTTACCGCAGCAGATGGGAATCTGTTCGCCTGCTTTTAACTCGATCAGTTTATTACAGGTTCTGCAGTATACTTCACAGTCAAAAGGTGCGAAAACTTCAACTTCCTGAACTTCATTGGCTCTCTGCAGCCCTTCGATATGGAACATTGCGGGTTTGCCTTCTTCGGCAACGTATAATCCCATGGGCACGAGCTTTTTCTCTTTACCGACACAATCGGACATAACCTTCCAAAGTTGATCAAGAGCGGCAACTTCTTCACTGTTTTGAGGAGTAAGTTCAATGTGATTTTTAACCAATTCCAATTTCATAATCATTTTCCTCCCAATCATTTGGTTATCCGGAGTTTCTCCGACTCCTTGCCTATATTATAATGTTTTTAAGATTCAATGGCTATTAAAAATAATCATCTCTTTTTTAAAAATATTATCCTTGATTTTATATTTAAATCAAAGAGCGGTATCAATCCGTTTTTTACCGAAATATGATATTGACTTTTTCTTTTTTTATGTTAAAATAATGGTAAATATATTAAGGAATTCATACCATGTAGGTATCTCGATGTTGCTGAAGCAGCATATCTGTAGACGGGATATCTATATTTTTTTGTCCCGCCTCAAAAAGGAGGATGATGATATGCATATGGGTGACGCATTGGTCAGCCCCGCCGTCGGCGGTGTTATGCTGGCCGTTGCCGCGGGCATGGTTGTATATTCCGCGGTGAAAAGCAAGAAAACAATGGATCGGAAAAAGATCCCAATGATGGGCGTTATGGCCGCTTTGATTTTTGCCGGCCAAATGATCAATTTCACAATCCCGGTCACGGGATCCAGCGGTCACATCGGCGGCGGGATATTGCTTGCGGCAATGCTGGGGGGAGGTCCCGGCGTTTTAGCCATTACCGCCGTTCTGTTGATCCAGGCATTTTTCTTTGCCGACGGCGGTCTTCTGGCACTCGGCTGCAATATTTTCAATATGGGATTTTGGCCCTGCCTTGTTATTTTCCCGCTGGTTTTCAAACCGTTGCTGAAGAACGGCATCACCAACGCTAAATTGATGGGCGCGTCCATTCTCAGTGTTGTTTTGGCCCTGCAGTTAGGCGCCTTCAGCGTTGTTCTCGAAACACTGGCGTCGGGCATTACCGCTCTTCCCTTCACGGCTTTTGTCGCTCTGATGCAGCCGATCCATTTAGCTATCGGTCTCGTTGAAGGGATTGTTACCGGTCTTATTCTTATCTTTGTTTATAAAGCTCGTCCGGAGATTCTCGAAGCCAATATCAATGACCGCAGTTTCGGCGAAGCCATGAACACGAAAAAGGTTCTCGTCGGTCTCCTTATCGCCGCGATCGTTATCGGCGGTGGCCTCAGTCTCTTTGCTTCCTCCAATCCCGACGGTTTGGAATGGGCAATGTTCGGCAATGCCGAGGAAGGCTATCGCGAAGGTCTTACCACCGAAGAAGAACTCGGTGACGGCTACGAATCCGTCAATGAAGTTCAGGAAAGCACCGCGTTCCTGCCGGATTATGCCTTTAAAGACGGCGACAGCGCAGCGGGGACGACAACTTCGGGTATCGTCGGCAGCGCGATCACGCTTTGCCTTGCCGGTGCCGCGGGCGGCATCATCTACGGCGTTTCGAAAAAACGGAAAAACAAAGCGGACGGCGATGGGGAAACAAGCGAAGATCCCCCAACGGAAGAATAATCTTTTTTAAGAATAAAAAAGCGAGCTGTTTCTGTTTTACCGAAACAGCTCATTTTCTTTTTTATTGCAATCCCCATCGGTTTCATATATAATATGGTATGTGTCGGCATTTTTATAAAATTTGCTCTCACAATTCTTTTTATGCCGAAACCGCTTTTCGGCTGCGATGGCATAACATTTCAACAAAAAGGGAACGTCCATGTCAAAAATCGTTGACGCAATCCAAACTTTATCTTCCCTTGAGGAGCTGGCATCGGGGAATTCACTTCCGCATCGACTGCATCCCGGCGTTAAGATCATTGTCACCTTTGTCTTTTTGATCGCAACGCTGTCACCGCAGCGACACCATTTGTCGGTTTTGATCGGTTTATTCTTCTACCCCGCGATCATCATTCCCCTGGCCAACATTCCTTTTTCCGCGATTTTCAAGCGCACGGCCGTTGCCATGCCTTTTTCTCTCTTTGCGGGGATCTCCAATATCGTTTTTGAACGCGATATCGCGTTGACATTGTTTCATATCCCCGTCACCTACGGCATGATCTCCTTTACGACACTGATGATCAAAACCTTCCTCTGCGTATCTGCGGTTTTGATTTTGATCGCCACAACGCCGTCCTTCAATCTCTTCGCTCAACTCAGAAAATTTCATATTCCCCAGCTTTTGGTCTTAACCATTATGCTCACCTATCGTTACATCTTTTTACTGCTGGAAGAAGCGGCCAATATGACCCTCGCTTACCATTTGCGGGCGCCGAACCAAAAAGGAGTAAAAATGAAAGACATGGGCTCCTTCCTCGGCCAAATGATTTTGCGCTGCTTTGATCGATCCGAGCGAATCTACGCCGCCATGGAATGCCGGGGTTTCGACGGAGAATACCACACAGAGGATAACAAACCTCTCACTGTCAAAGACTTGCTATGGGGAACGATGCTGATCGGTGTCGTTTTACTGCTTCGATTCTTCTCTTTGCCTCAGCTTTTTAATTCTTTGCTATAGGAGGAAACCATGATTTCCATCGAACATCTGAATTTTTCCTATCCTCACAGTAAACCTGTACTGCGGGATATCAATCTTAAATGGGAAGATACGGAACGTATCGGACTTTGCGGCTGCAACGGCGCGGGGAAATCGACACTGCTTTCTCTGCTTGCGGGGATCAATCTTCCCAACAGCGGCAGCGTAACGATTAACGACATCGAACTGAAGAAAGAAAACCTGAATAAGATCCGTAAAGCAATGGGTTTGGTCTTTCAAAACCCCGATGACCAGTTATTTATGCCCAATGTCCTGGAGGACGTGGCTTTCGGTCCCAAAAATTACGGAATGTCCGAAGAAGACGCTAAAGCAAAGGCTATGGAGGCATTGACGCAAATGGGCATTGCCGATCTTACCGAACGTCCGCCCTACCGTCTTTCCGGCGGGGAAAAACGCAGCGCCGCCATTGCTTCGATCCTCTCTATGGAACCGAGTTTTATTCTCTTTGACGAACCCTCCGCTTTCCTTGATCCCGGTGCGAAAAAGAATTTTGAAGAAACCGTAAACCGGCTCAGCGTCGGCTACCTTATCGCCAGCCATGATCTCGATGTGATTCTGCGAACCTGCGACAGGGTTCTGGTTTTAAATAAAGGCACCGTCATCGCCGACGGTGATCCCAACGTCCTTCTCCATGATGAAGATACGCTCAACAAGGCAGGCCTGCAATTACCGGAATCCTTTCTGCGCTGCGCAAACTGTGAATACAAAAAAGCGGCAAACGCTCTTTAACGATAAGATTATGATAATTTCCCCCGTTTGAAAAAAGGAACAGGAGGTTATATGATGAATTTTTTGGAACTCGCAGAAAAACGTTATTCCACTCGAAAATTTTCCGACCGTCCCGTTGAGGACGAGATCCTGCAAAAATTGCTGGAAGCGGGGAACATGGCGCCGACGGCAAAAAACATTCAGCCCCAACGCATCTATGTTTTAAAAAGCAAAGACGCCGTTGCCAAAATGGAAGAACTGAGTCCCTGTGTATTCGGAGCCAAAACGGTTCTGCTCTTTGCCTACGATGAAACCGAAGAATGGCAGAATCCTTTGGAAGAAGGGATCCATGCCGGTGTCGAGGACGTCAGTATCGTCGCAACCCATATCATGCTGGCCGCCGCAGATTTGGGGTTGGGTACCTGCTGGTGCAACTACTTCCCCAACAGCAAAGCCGCCGAAGCTTTCAATCTGCCCGAAAAAGAACGCGTTGTCCTCTTTATGCCCGTCGGGTATCCCGCCGAGGACGACAAACCTTCACCGAGACATGATAAGAGAAAACCGCTGTCGGAAACGGTAAAAGAACTTTAAAATCACTATCGGACAAACGGTGCCTCATAAAAAAATAAGGTGACGGAATAATTTCCGTCACCTTTTATATTTTTTTAGGATCATTAAGAACCGCTTCCCGTCCCTTCAGATTTTTTCTTTATCAAATTTTCTGTCATAAAGCAGCGCCGCATTTAAAACAACCAGAACTGATCCGGCGTTATGGAACAGCGCGCCGGTCACGGGATTCAAAAGACCCAGAATCGCCAAAGTAATGGCAATCGCATTGAGGACCATGGAAGCGGTAATATTAAAACGAATCGTGTTTAAAGTTGAATTTGACAGACGTTTCAGATAAGGGATCTTCCCGATATCATCCCCCATCAGGGCAATGTCCGCGGCTTCAATGGCAATATCGCTACCCATTTCCGCCATGGCTACACTGACCGAAGCGGTTTTCAGCGCCGGCGCGTCGTTCACACCGTCCCCGATCATGCAAACGAATTCACCTTCACTCTGCATTTTTCCGATATAATATACTTTTTTCTCCGGCAGCAGACCGGCATAGTATTGATCAATACCAACCGTTCGGGCAAAGGCCGCGGCAGCTTCCCGATTATCACCGGTCAACAGCACGGATTTGCTATTCATCGCTTTAAGTCGTTCCAAAACAGATTTGGCTTCGGGACGAATTTTATCGGACAAAGCAATGATCCCGACAGCTTCTTTCCCTTTGGCGACACAAATCAAAGCTTTTCCCTGTTCACTCAAAGCCGTAATTTTTTTACGCAATACAGAAGTATCCACACCGGCGTCACTGAGATAGGTTTCATTTCCGCAAAGTACCTCTTCTCCGTCGATCACGGCAAAAATACCGCGTCCCGCCAACATACGGAAATCCTCCGCTTCCGCATAACCGAATCCTTTTTCTTCAACGGCAGCGACCACAGCCTTGCCTAACGGATGTTCACTGCGGCTTTCCGCCGCGGCAGCCAAAATCAAAAGGTCTTTTTCAGAGACGGCATCATACACGGAAATCACATCACTGACATAAGGTTTGCCGTAAGTTAACGTTCCGGTTTTATCGAAAGCAATGATGTTCGATCTGCCCATGATCTCCAGGGCTTCTCCGGATTTAATCATAACACCGTGCTTCGTTGCCTGACCGATCGCGGCGACAATGGACGTGGGCGTGGCAAGAGCCAGCGCACAAGGACAGAAAACGATCAATACCGTAACAGCATGATTAAGCGCGACAGAAGCGCTATAGCCGAAAAAGCGCAGACCGAAATAACCGAAAACGGCAATACTTAAGGCGATGGGCACAAGCCAAACCGCCCATTTATCGGCAACGGTCTGCATCGGCGCTTTCTTTTCTTCGGCTTCCTTTACCATACGGATAAGCTTTTGCAGAGAGGAATCGGTGCCGACCCTCGTCGCCCGGATATCAACGGAACCGAAACAATTCAAAGTACCGCAAAAGACCTCGTCATCCACGCTTTTATCGACGGGCAGCGATTCTCCGGTCTGGATCGATTGATCCACAGAGGTTTCACCGCTGACAATCAAACCATCCACGGGAATGGTTTCACCGGGATTGACGCGGAGCAAATCCCCGCGGCGAATATCTTTGGCATCGATCCACTCTTCCTTCGTTTCCCCGTCCACAACGGTGATACGGCGGCCTCTGGTCGGCGCGATATTGATCAGATCGGCGATACCTTTTCTCGCCCGCTCGGTGGTACGGTTTTCCAGCAGCGCACCGATGGCCATAATGAAAGCAACTTCTCCGGCGGCAAAAATCTGATTGATGGCCAAAGAGGCAACCATCGCAATGGAAATCAGCAACGCCGAGGAGATCCAACGTTCCTTAAAAAGCCGGCTCAGGGCAAGATACAGCATAGGGATACCGGAAATAATAACCGAGAACCAGGCAACATCAAAGGAAGGAAATAGTCCCAGCTGCCATTGGAGCAGACTCAATGCCAGGAATATCCCGGAAAGCAGCGTCATTTTTCCGCCGGCCAAAAAATCATTGACGGTTTTCAACATGACAATCACCCCTCCAAAAAGTTGAAATCGGGGAAAAATATGATATAATGTATTTATTGAACACCATGTTCATTAATTATCGTATCTTTCCACTATCATGAAATCAAGAGATGATTTTGGTGATATGTTCGTTACCGAACAAATCAAGAAAATTGTCCCGAAAGGAGTCCGCATGGATCGGCGCAGTAAAAAAACAAGGGAATCCATTTTGCAGTCATTCGGCAATCTTCTCGAAAAGAGAAGTTACGACCGCATCACCGTCCAGGAAATCATTGATGACGCCGATGTCGGCCGCGCCACTTTTTACGCTCATTTCCCTTCCAAAGACGATTTATTGAAAACCACATGCGTAGATCTGTTCGATCACGTTTTTCCGACGCCGTCAAAACAAGAAAAGGAAGATATCTTCAAAGACTCCCATGCCGAAAAAGATGAAATCACCCATATTTTCTTTCATCTCAAAAAAAACAAATATAATCTTTTAACCGCTTTGCTTCGAGACGGCAATACCCTCTTTTTATGTTATTTCAGGGAATACGTTGACCGATACATTGCCGCCAATCTCTTAAAACAAAAACAACACAGCGGAACCATTCCCGAATCTTTCCTGTATCGTCACATCAGCACAACCTTTATGGATCTCGTTCAATGGTGGATCGACGACGGAGCGAAAAGAGAACCGGAAGAAATGGCGGAAATATTCTTTACCGTTATACACCCGGTTTTATGAGCGTCAAAAAAACAGCGCAAAAGCGCTGTTTTTTTACATACACATAATAACTCAAATAATAAGCAAATAAATTACCGAGGTGCATACACCCAACACAGCGCCGCAAAATACGTCCCAAAAGGAATGAAAATGACACCTCACTCTCAAATAGGCCAAAAAAACGGCACCGACTAAAGCGATCACACCGATCACAGGCCGGTAAACACAGATCATCGAAGCGATCGTAAACGCCGAAAAAACATGGCGGCTGGGAAAGGACTGTCCCTTCTTGGCGTTCTCCTTCGGCGGCGGGATCGAAGGATCCTTTTCATAAGGACGAGGCGCATCGTAAAAAAATCGAAACAGAGAAACCGCGGCAAAAGCAATGCCTGTCGTCAAAACAGCGGGAATGATCAGTGCCTTGTCCGTTTGGAGAATCACATAGAGAAGATAAAAAAAGAGAGGGAAAAAAGAAGCTGTGACAATGACATCAAAAAAGTGATACCCTTTGGACATTATCAATCCTCCCTTTTCCCTATCTCCTAAAATCGATGGTGAACAGTAAAGATAAACGCATCCTTGACGGGAAGTGTTTTTACGGATATCGTATATACACCTTTTCCTTTTACATCATCATATTCCGCATTCATTTCCCGGTCACCCATTTTCAAACAGGCAAGGCTGCCTTTTCTGGAAAATCTCTCAAGAAAATCATTTCGATCTTCCTCACGCAGTTTTTTGCAGAAATTTTCAAGGAAAGAAGAGTAACTTACATAAGGCAGAAACGGAAATACCTCTTCATGCGGTTCTTTTTCATGGATCGGAAAAAGTTGATCTTTCCTCCGCTCCAACCTTCCGCAGAAAAAAACATCTTCCGTGTATTTTTTTTCCCGCTCTTTGCGGACATATTCCATCGTTTCCACGTAACGCGTCAGCACGGGGATCAGTACCCGGGCCATTTTCGCGGTATAGAAATGGATGACCCGAAGATCTTTTTCATCGGGTTCACTGCGAAAATAACGTTCACGACAAAGGTGTTCACAGCCGCGGCTGACGACCCCTTTCGTCTTCCCGATAGCGGCACATAGTTGAGAAACGGTATTCTTTTCGGGTTCATGCACCACAGCGAAAAGCAATTCCGCTTCGAGAACGGAGAGGCCGTGATCTTCCAAAAGCGTTCGCATACCCTCTCGATATTGAGCATGGAACTTCGCATCTTTGCGATAAGTTCGTATTAATTCGATATTTTCTTTGCTGGCTGCCATGATATAGACAGTGACCTCCTCTCGAGGATATCCCCTTCTTCAAATTGGCGACGGATGATGAAAAACCATCATCCCAAATCAAGAGACTTTATCAATCTCTCTTTTGTCGAGGAACGCTGTCATATCATGATGTAAAAAAAGTTAAGATGCTATTTTCTCAATAGTATTTTAACACTGAGATCCCGCTTATTCTCTAATATTATTATTGTACAAAAAATTCCGCTTCTTTGTCAACTTAAATAAAAGATTATTGTTTTAGACCTGAAGCAATACTTCTTTTAAAATCCGACCGGCATTAAAAAACCGATCATATTCTTCACTGCTCCAATTCTCATGAATTCTCTGCTGAACCCCGGCGGGACCGATCACGGAAGGAACCGACATCGCAACATCCCGTATGCCGTTTTCTCCCATCAATAAGGAAGATACGGACATGATCGTCGGCCGTTGGCTCAAAATAGCGTCAGCCAATTTACAAACACAAGTGGCAATCCCGAATTGAGTCCTTCCCTTGGAGGCAATGATATGACCGCCCATCTCCTTGATTTCCGATGTGATCGAATCCTTCACTTCTTCATTCCAAAGGATATCCATGGCCTTGCAATATTCGGCAATCGGAAAACCGTTGACAGTGACATGGCTCCATATCGGCACTTGTTCATCGGCATGCTCACCGACGATATAACCGTGAACGACTCCGGGGCTGACTCCGATATGATCGGAAATAACCCGCAGAAAACGGCTCGTGTCAAGAATACAGCCGCTGCCGAAAACCATACCGTTGGGCAATCCCATCCAGCGATCCACTTTATAAGTCAGGATGTCTACGGGATTGGCCACGATCAAAATAACACCGCCGTTATAATATTTCTTGACTTCATCGATGACCGATTTCATAATCACGATATTTTCAGCGGTGAGATCGAGGCGGGATTCTCCCGCTTTGCGGCCGCGGCCGGCAGTAATGATAATAAGATCACAATCCACACAATCACTGAAGTCTCCGGGACGAACGTCGCAGATCCCCATGGAAGAAAGACCGTGCCGAATATCTTTGGCTTCTCCGACCGTCTTTTGATAATTACTGTCGATCAGAACGATCTCATTGGCAACATCTTTTAAAGCGATGGCATAGGCAATGGAAGAGCCGACGTGACCGACGCCGATCACAGCAACTTTGCGCTGACTTATCTTGATTTTCGTTCTCATATTCCCTCCCATATCCCGCGCGGACATACAAATCACTTTCTACCGGAAAGCGACAGGGGACAAAGATCCCCGTCCTTACAGAACCGCAGCCAAAAAATCTTTTGTCCGATCCTGCTGAGGATTTCCGAACAATTCATCCGGTTTCCCCTGCTCACAAATGACTCCGTCGGCAATGAAAAGCACTCTGTCGGCAACATCCCGGGCAAAACCCATTTCGTGGGTAACAACAATCATCGTCATGCCCGCTTTAGCCAGTTCTTTCATAACGACAAGCACTTCCCCGACCATTTCCGGATCGAGGGCGCTGGTAGGTTCATCAAAGAGCATAATATCGGGATCCATAGCCAATGCGCGGGCAATGGCGACACGCTGTTGCTGACCGCCGGAAAGCTGGTGGGGATAACAATCGATCTTGTCACTGAGTCCGACTCGCTCCAGCAACTCTTTGGCCCGGACTTCCGCCTGTTCTTTACTCATTTTTTTCAGTTCGACAGGGGCAAGCATTATATTTTTGCCTACGGTAAGATGGGCAAAAAGATTAAAGCTCTGAAAAACCATACCGATTCTTTCCCGGACTTTATTGATATCGACATTCTTATCGGTAATCAAAATATCATCAACAATGATCTCTCCCGCGGTCACATCTTCCAATCGGTTGAGACAACGCAGAAAAGTCGATTTGCCGCCGCCGGAAGGACCGATGACACAAATAACTTCCCCCTCACTGATCTCAACATCAATTCCTTTAAGGACGTCGAGTTTCCCGAAGGATTTATGAAGATTACATACTTTAACTTTTTCTTTCATAATTGAATTTTTTCTCCACATATTTCGAAATGATCATTAAGATCGAAATGATCACCAGATAAAAAATGGCTAACAGCGTATAGGTTTGGAAATAAAGATAAGAGGAACCGGCATAAACTTTTGCCTTGTTGGCCAGTTCCGGCAAACCGATAACGGAAAGGATAGAAGTATCTTTCACCGTAATGATAAACTGATTGACCATCGAGGGAATCGCGATCTTCACCGCCTGCGGCAGGACAATTTTCACAAAGGTTTTGGAATAGGGAAGCCCCAAACTGCGTGCGGCTTCGACCTGACCCGGGGGGACCGCCGAAATGCCGCTGCGAAAGATCTCGGCAAGATAAGCCCCGGCATTGAGACTCAGCGTGATAATGGAAGCGGTAATATTGCTCAAGGTAAAACCGGGCGCGAAAAGATTGATCATCTGGGGGATCCCAAAATAGACGACAAGAGCCTGGACCAGCATCGGCGTTCCGCGAATGACCCAAATATAAACGGCGGAGATCCCTTTTAAAATTTTACTGCGGCTCATTCCGAAAAGGCACATAAAAAGCCCGATCAGAATACCGATGGCAATGGAAATCAAAGAGATCAGAACCGTGATCTTTAACCCCTCAAACAATAAGGGAGTAGCGTTTTCCAGCACTTTTTCAATGTTCATGGCAGATTCCTTTATTCTGTAATTTAAACACCATTTTATGACGCAACCCAAGCTCCGTTTCTCACGGAGCTTGGGTCTGCGATTTATTGTTCATAATAAACTCGGTTTTTAAATAAATAATTCTTTGCAGCCGACAACGTTTTCAAAAAACAACGGCGATTACTTCAGAGAATCTTATTCACCGTAACCGTATTTTGCGAGAATTTCATCATACTGACCGGAAGCTTTAATGTTGGCGAGACCCGCGTTAAACATTTCCAGAAGTTCGGCATTTTCGCCTTTCTTTACGGCAAAACCGTAATAAGCGGGATTGACGATATCGCCAACGGTAACGAGCTTAACTTCACCCTGTTCGATGGCCCAGCAAATAACGTTGTAATCTTCAACGCAGGCCGCATCGGCGCCATTGGAGACTGCCGTATACATCGTCGGAGAATCTTCGTAAACTTCAAGGGTATACCCGTAAGTATCTTTGTTCGCGGTAGCATAATCAGCACCCATGGTGCCGCTCTTCACAGCCAATTTTTTACCGGAAAGATCTTCCCATGAGGTGATATCACTGCCTTCGGGAGCGACGAGGATTTGACCGTCTTCAAAATAACCTTCGGAAAAGTCAAAGGTTTCGGCTCTTTCTTCGGTGATGGTCATCCCGGCGATCATCGCATCGGCCTGCCCGGATTGAACTGCACCCATCGAAGCGTCAAAGCCTTCATTCAGCACTTCGTATTCAAAGCCCTGATCTTCGGCAATAGCGGCCAGCAGTTCCATATCGATACCGACATATTCATTGGTTTCTTCATCGAGGAACTCAAAGGGAGCAAATGCGTTGTCGGAATAGATCACGTAAGCATCGGAACCACCGCAAGCGGTAAGGGACAGGCACATCATTACAGCGACGACGCAGACCGTCACAATCAACAGAGTTCTTTTCATCTTTTCACTCTTCCTTTCATTAACGTCATTAATAAAGACGTTTTCTTTTTTAACAGGTTGAGGATCCTTATCCATCTCACCTGCCAATCTGTATTTATTGTATCATCTTTCCCGCTAAAAAGATAGTAAACTTTTAAGTATAGCCCTATTAATATATAAAATGCATTTTATTTATGATATAAATCGCAATACATGACATCATAAAAAAGTTGCCGTTTTTTATTTCACTTAGTATAATTGGTTAAATGGGCAAGAAAGGAAACCGATCGTGAATACATTGAATCAAACGGAACAAATCATGAAAACAACCGCACTTGAGCGATTGCAAAAGCATATGCCGGAAGATATCGCCGAACGCTGTAACTTGATTTATGAGAAAAACCGACAGTGTTTTCATTTTTCCGGACTGTTTGGCGATATCTTGATACAGTATCCCTCCTTCAAGATATCTCCGACGCCGGATTTTTGGTATGAAATCGTCCTCCTCCACTATCTGGATTTTTGCGACGGCAGTGCCGGGGGAGAGCAATATTTACCGTTGGCCGTTTTCAAAGACGGAACCGTTCGAGGCAGCGATTTTGACCGCAAATGCAACCGCATGATTGCCGATTTTTGCCGGGGCGTAGAGGAAAAAACCGTTAAAGAAGCCTGTTTCGCTCTGGGCGGCAAAGAAACGGAAGGAAAGGGCGATCTTAATGTCATTTTTCCTGTTCTGCCGAAATATCGTCTGTTGCTGCGCATCTGGTTTGAGGACGATGAATTGCCGCCTTCGGGAGTTCTGCTTTTCCGCGAGGGAGCCGATCATTATCTTTCCATGGAAGACAGCGTCGTCATCGGCGAATGGCTGATGACTTCCCTTCGGGACAAAATCAAAATGATGACAAATTAAAACAGCTGCTGTTCTCACAAAACTTTTTCCGTAATTGTTTTATTCTTCATTTTATGTTATGATTTTAGCATAAGACACCCGGAGGTCATCACCATGAAACTTGCGACCAATATACGTTTTCTGCGTAAATCCCACCGGATGAATCAGGCTGAACTTGCAAAAGAGCTGGGTTACCGTTCTTTTACCACCATCCAGAAATGGGAAACGGGGAGCTCGGAACCGCCTGTTTCCACCCTCCTCAAGCTCTGCGAATTATTTGATGTCAGCATAGATGAGATCATCAGCGCCGATCTTCCCCGGGGTGAACGCATGATCCGAAATGAGGAAATCGTTCATATACCGGTACTGGGAAATGTTGCCGCGGGGATTCCCATCGAAGCCGTGGAGCAAATCCTCGACTATGAGGATTTTCCCGCTTCCAAAGTTAAAGATCGGAATTATTTCGGTCTGCGCATCAAGGGCAATTCCATGGCTCCGAGAATCGTTGAAGGCGACGTGGTCATCGTTCACCGCCAGGAATATGCGGACAACGGTGATATCGCCATCGTCATGGTGGAAAACAATGATGCGACCTGCAAAAAAATCAAAAAAAGCGATAAAGGACTGCTGATGATTCCTTTAAATCATGAGTATGAACCCATTTTTTACACCAATGAGGAAATACGGGATCTGCCGGTAAAAATCATCGGGAAAGTCGTTGAACTGAGAGGTAAATTTTAAAGAAGCTGCCGGGACTTCTCAGCGTTTCAACAATTAACAACTTTCTTTCACTTCGGTGAAAGACTTTTTCTCCGATTATTTCCATCATATCCATAAAAAAGCAAAGCCGTTTGAGAAGACGGCTTTCTCCTTCTTTATGACCACATTTTGCAGGTATAATACAAAATTATTTCTTTACTTGTACACAAAAAAAAGGTATAATAAGAAAAACGCGGCGGGTCGGTCGGCGCAAAACATCAAGGGAGGAAGGTACCGCATGGCGAATCGTCCAATAAAGAGAAAAAAGACATCGGCAAGTAATCGGGAACAACAGCGAATCAAGAAAAAAAAAGCTGAAAAAACCGTTTCTCCTCTCGTCTTCGGATTACGGATCGCCGCGATTCTCGCGGTTTATCTCATCGCCTATATTTTTCTTTCCCACAGTACCTTCAAAGTGGAAAACATTGCGGTTGAGGGAAACAGCGTCATCTCCGCGGAAGATATTATTTCACTTTCCGGCATCAGCGTCGGCGATGATATCTTTCAGACAGACGTCAACGCCGCCGAAGATCAGATTTCCCTTCATGTGATGATCGATGACGTTAACGTGCGCATTCGTCCTTTCCACAAAATCCTCATCGAGATCACGGAAAAGGATGCCGTTGCCCAATTTGTTTTAAATGATACATATTATTACATCAACGAAAACCTGACCGTCGTCGGAGAAAGCGACAGCCTTGATGAAAAACTGCCGCTCTTTCTAAGCGATGACCTGCCTGATTTTATCTCCATCGGCATGAATCTGAAAAGCGCCGGACTTGAAAGCGATCTCGTCATCGCCAAAGCGATTCAAAATCATTTTGACGGTTACGAAGTTGTCATCGCCGGGCAGGGAGAAAGTGATAATGCCATATACATCAACGGCGTTGAAGTTCGCCTCGGCACCGACAGCCGCTTCGATGAAAAAGTGGAAGCCATTGAAAAGCTTTTGGCATCCATGTCCGAACTAAAACTGGAAAGTCTCGAATATATCGATGTCAGCATTGCCGACGAACCGGTTTTAAAGGAACGTCCCATCGGTGACGACGGCAGCGGAGACGATGAAGACAAAGAAGAAACATCGACACCCTCAAAATCAACTCAGGTAAAGAATAAACGCGATACGAGTGAAGCGGAATAAAAATTTTCCGTTCTGATGCCGCTAAAAATTTATAAAAAGAATCAAGATATTTAGCAGGAATTAAGAAAATGTTGTCGAATAAGGAACAAGGGTATTTTTATATCCGATTTTAAGGTTATCCGAAAACGGAAAAAATGACCGTTAAACGAATGGTTTCGTTTACAGATATATGAAAACGGGAGGAAAAATTGCATGGCACTGGAATTTGAAGATATGGAATACGATCAATTTGCGAAAATCCGCGTCGTCGGCGTCGGCGGCGGCGGAAACAACTCCATTGACCATATGGTCAATAACAAAGTCAATGGCGTCAATTTTGTCGCAATCAATACCGACCTTCAGGCTTTGAAACGCTCCGTAGCCGACGAAAAGCTGCAAATCGGTACAAAACTCACCAAAGGTCTCGGCTCGGGCGGCAATCCCGAAATGGGCAGAAAATCCGCCGAAGAAAGCAGAGAAGATATTAAGGAAATGCTGAACGGATCCGATATGGTCTTTGTCACCGCCGGCATGGGCGGCGGGACCGGAACCGGCGCCGCGCCGATCGTAGCCAGCATCGCCCGGGAAGTCGGCGCGTTGACTGTCGGTGTTGTCACCCGTCCCTTCAGCTTTGAAGGACGCCGCCGTTCGCAGCAGGCGGAATACGGCATTTCCGAATTAAAAGAACATGTTGATGCTTTGATCACGATTCCCAACGATAAGCTTCTTCAGATCGTTGATAACCGTACACCGATGACGGATGCCTTTGCCATTGTCAATGACGTTCTTCATCAGGGGATCCAAAGTATTACCGATTTGATCAGTACCCCCGCTTTGATCAATCTCGACTTTAACGATGTGAAGAGTGTCATGAAGGATGCGGGCAGCGCTCTTATGGGCATCGGTGTTGCCAAAGGCGAAAACCGCGCCGTGGAAGCGGCCACCCAGGCAATCAGCAGCCCGCTGCTGGAATCCTCCATTAACGGCGCTCAGGGCGTGATCCTGAATATTACCGGCTGCAATAATCTCAGCCTCTTCGAAGTCAACGAAGCCGCCAAGATTGTCGAAGCCGCAGCCGATAAGGAAGCCAACATCATCTTCGGCGCCGCGATTGACGAAACACTTGATGACGAAGTTCGCGTCATCGTCATCGCCACGGGATTCGACGGCGACAAAAACCCCGTTCCCAAAGAAAAGGAACGCCGCGGCAGCAGCGAATCATCCTCCCTTTCTTTCGGAGAATTCGATCCCGATGAATTGGATATCCCTTCGTTCCTTCGCCATAGAGACTGATTCTTAAAAAACAGACCTCCGTCCGCCAAACAAAGCGGCAACGGAGGTCTTTTTCTTTTTTCATGCTCCGATTCGGACCCGCCCGACATCTTTTGGTGCTCCGATTGCGGAGCATTTCTATTTTTCGCTTCTGCTTATATCCGCCCCGAGACGGCACAGACACCGTTCTACGGCCGGATACCCGCGGTCGATATAAGACACGCCTTTCACCACGGTACATCCCTCCGCGGCAAGACCGGCAAGAATCAGCGCGGCACCGCCTCGAAGATCGGTGGCTTCCACTTCCGCGCCGACGAGATCGGTCCTTCCCTTAACCACGGCAATCCTGCCGTCGACGGAGATTTTCGCTCCGAGCTTCTTTAATTCGGAGCAAAACTCCAAACGATGCTCAAAAATATCTTCTTTAATGACGGATACGCCCGCCGCTTTTGTCATCGCAGCCGTAAACGGAGGCTGGAGATCCGTAGGAAAACCGGGATAAGGCATCGTCCGCAGATCCACGCCGCGATAACGGCCATTGCTTTTCAGCCGCAGTGAATGCTCGTCGATCGTTACCTCGGCTCCGGTTTCCGCCAATTTTGATGCCACATTGCTCAGTTGATCAAATCCGATATTATTTAAAATGATATCCCCGGCGCTGATCAACGCCGAAAGCAATAACGTTCCCCCGACAATGCGGTCGGGCAGAACCGTATATTCCGAACCGCGTAATTCACGTACGCCGTCGATAAACAACGCATCTCCGCCGATGCCTCGAATGGAAGCGCCGCAGCGATTCAGGAAAAGACACAATTCCGCGATCTCCGGTTCTCTCGCGGCATTTCTTATTACCGTGCTCCCATCCGCGCGCACCGCGGCCATGAGAATGTTTTCCGTTGCACCGACACTGGGATAATCAAGACAAATCGTCGTTCCTTTTCGCTTATACCCCCGGCTGAAGATCAAACCGCCCCGGTCCTCGATCGCCACGCCCAGCAATGACATCCCTTTAAAATGCAGATCCATCGGCCTCAATCCGATACGGCAGCCGCCGGGGTAGGGAAGCTCCGCACGGCCGAACCGATCCAGAAGCGGTCCCCAAATCAGATTCGAGGCTCTGATCATTTTCATTTTTTCTTCGGGAACGCTCCTGAAAGTCAAAGCGGAAGCATCGATTTCCATATCCTCATTTTCTCTTTTGATCTTCGCGCCGAAACAGCCAAGGATCCGGGACATGGATTCCACGTCACTGAGAGGAGGAACATTATGCAGAACGGTTTTCCCTTTGATCATCAAAGAGGCGGCCATCATCGGCAGAACCGCGTTTTTCCCGCCGCACACGGATACCGTTCCCGCCAGGGGCCGGCCCCCTCTTATTGTCAGTACTTCCATTGTGAGCCTCCCGTTTGTTCATCTCTACATCATCATATTCCGAGACACAAAAAAAGTGAAACCCCGATTCTCTGTCATTGGGGTTTCACCGTTATGAAATTGATTGTTTTTTAAAATCGGCCCACAAGCTTAACTTCCGGAACAAGATCATATCCCTGAGCCTGTTTTACTTCCCGCCGAACCTGATCGATAAGGGTCAAAACATCTTTCGCCGTACAGTCACCCTTATTCAAAATAAAGTTTCCGTGTTTTTCACTGACTTCGGCATTACCGACACGCATCCCCCTGAGGCCGGTCAACTCAACGAGATACCCGGCATGACTTCCTTCGGGATTTTTAAAGACACTGCCGGCGCTGGGGAAATCAAGCGGCTGCTTTTCTCTTCTCAATTTGATCGTTTCATCCACCGTTTTCATCAATTCATCCCGATCGCCTTTGGTGAGGCGCAGTTCAACGCCTGTAACGATGGCTTTTCGATCCATCAGCGCCGTATGGCGATAGCTCCATCCGAGTTCATCGCCGCTCAATCGCGCTGTTTCTCCGTTTTCGGTCACGATCTCCGCAGCGGATAAAACCTCGTAAAAACAGTGGTCATAAGCGCCCGCGTTCATAATCGCCGCCCCACCCAAACTGGCCGGGATACCGACTGACCACTGCAATCCGGCAAGGCCGCGTTTGGCCGTTTCTCTTGCCATTTTGGTCAGCAATGCACCACTTCCCGCCGTAAGGAGCACAGTATCATCGGAAACTTCCGCAAAAGAAAACTGCGCCAAAGAGTCGCCGCAATGCAGCACGATCCCTTCGATGCCGTCGTCGCTGACAAGGAGATTACTGCCGTTGCCGAGAACGAAGAGCGGGACCTGATGCTCCCGGGCAAATCGAACGACGGCGACGATATCCTCACTGTTTTTCGGCTCGATAAGACAATCGGCGGGTCCTCCGATCTTCCATGTCGTATATTGTTTCATCGGCGCGTTCAGGATCATACCGCCGTCGATGATTTCTTGCAGAGGAGAGTAGTCAACGCTCATTTTTTCCCTCCGTCAGGATACGGCAAAACTCTTCCGTAAGGCCGCGGATATCTCCCGCGCCCATCAGTAAAATGATGTCTCCGGGTTGTTTCTCTTTCAGCAAAAACGCGATGATATCCTTTTTATCCCGCAAATAAAACGGTTTCACACCGTTTTTCACCAATTCATCAACGATCATCTGTGAAGAGATCCCTTCGATCACATCTTCCCATGCGGAATAGATCTCATCGATCACAACAATATCTGCCTCGTAAAATGATTCGCCGAATTCTTTATATAGCTCCCGTACACGACTGTAACGGTGAGGCTGAAAAACCGCGATCACGCGTTGATAACCGCAATCCTTGGCAGCTTTGATGGTCGCCTGCACTTCGGTGGGATGATGAGCATAATCATCAACAACGACGAGATCGTCTTCATCGTAAAGCACTTCAAAACGGCGGCCCATGCCACCGAAGGAAGCAAGGGATGCTGCCGCGTCGGCAAAGGAAATCCCCTGCAGATAAGCGCAGTAGAGCGCAGCCAACGCATTGGAGATATTATGATCGCCGGGAATTTCAAGCTTCAGATCGGCAACTTTTTTTCCTTTGAACCAAACTTCCGCTTCTCCGGAGCGTCCGCTGTGACGAATGTTTTTCGCCGTCAATTCCACATCTTCACCGGTCAGCCCGTAGGAATAAAAGGCTTTCGGATAATGCTCACTCAAATCCCGTGTTCTTCTGTCATCCAAACACAGAATAACATCGTTGCTTTGGCTGCAGAAATCATAAAATGCCGTGGTCAAATTCGTTTCCGACCCGTAATGCTGCAAATGCTCCGGCTCGATATTCGTAATCACCGCGAGGTTCGGTTTCAAGTTCAAGAAGGAACCGTCGCTTTCATCGGCCTCAACAGCCCACAAATCACCTTCACCTTTCTTGGCATTGCTGGCAATCAAAGGCAGGATCCCGCCGATGGCGATACTCGGATCCTTTCCGCATTTTTCGAAAATATGTGCCACCATTCCGGAGGTCGTAGTTTTACCGTGCGCTCCGGCGACGGCGATCCCTTTCCCCGCATTGAATAAACGGGCAAGAAGATCTCCTCTGTGAGTCAGCTTAATCCCCAATTCCTTCGCTCTGACAATTTCCGGATTATCCTCCCGAATAGCGCTGGAAAAGATGATTTCATCACAGTCTTCGGGGACATTCGTTCCATGATGGCCGATATGAATAACGGCACCGAGAGAAGTCAGCCGATCCGTTACCGCGGATTTTTTTTCGTCCGATCCGCTGACAGCGTAACCTTGTTCCAATAATATCTTTGCCAGGGCGCTCATGCCTATGCCGCCGATGGCAATAAAATGCACTTTTTTCTTTTCCATAAGAGTTCCTCCCCTGATCGAACAATAATATACAGCATAAACGATAAAAAAGCAACTTCACTTCTCTTTTATCGGATTTATCAATTCAAGACCCGCCGCCACAATCGTATCCAAAGCGTCCGCCCGGGCTTCTTTTAATATATTGGCAGAGAGCTGCCTGCGATAGGACTTATCCTCGATCAGCCGATCGAGAGCGGGAGCGAGTTTTTCCGCCATCTCTTCATCAAGAACCATTTTGGCCGCCCCATGCCGGTCATAATAGGCGGCATTCTTTTCCTGGTGACCGTGAGAAAAGGGATAGGGCACAAGGATCGAAGCAATGCCGCGCAATGAAATCTCCGCGAGAGAAGACGCGCCGGCTCGTCCCACAAGGATATCGGCACGAGCCAAAACGAGATCCATTTGATCCTCATATTCGATAACCCGTACATTGGGATAATCCAGTTGAGGGATATCCCCGCGGTTGAGTCGGCCGGCGATGTGATAAAACAGCACGTTTTCCCGGACGGAATGAGTTTCGTAATAGCTCTTCATCGCCATATTGATATGATGTGCTCCCTGAGAGCCGCCGGTAATCACAACAAGTGTAACGTCATCATCGATGCCGACATAACGGGCGCCGTCTGTTCTCAAAGCGGCAGCGACACTCCTGCGCACCGGCATACCGGTCAAAAGAACATTTTCCTTTTTCCCCAGCTGCGAAACGGTATCTTGATAAGTAAGACACACCGTATCCGCTTTTTTGGCAAGGGCGAGATTGGCTTTGCCCATTTCCGCGTTGGCTTCATGCAGCAGCGTCGGAATATGCAGTGACTGTCCTGCGCGGAGCACCGGGAAAGAAGCATATCCGCCGGTACCGACAATGAGATCGGGATCAAAATCAACAACGATTTTTTTTGCCATGCGTTCCGATTTCAAAACCATCCACGCAGATTTCGGAAGCGAGCTGATCTTTCCGCCGCGAAGACCGCGGATCGGCAGCAGACGACAATCAAATTCATCATTGCCCATAACTTTTTTCTCGATCCCGAACTCCGAACCGATATAGAGGATCTCGGCGCCGAGCTCACGAAAGGCCCGACCGATCGCAAGCGCGGGATAAAGATGTCCGCCGGTACCGCCGCCGCTGATAATAACTTTCATTTCAGGTCTCCTTTGGGTATGGTTGTTGAAATCGATAACAAAATGCCTATGTCGGCAAGGCTGAAAAGCAAAGAACTGCCGCCGTAGCTGATGAAGGGCAAAGCGATACCGGTCACCGGCATCATGCCGCTTGCCACAAAGAAATTGATCAAAGTCTGCGTCCCGAGCAAAGCCGTAAGGCCGAAAGCCAGTAAACTAAGGAAAAGATCATCACAAAAAAGAGCGATGCGGAGCCCCCGCCAAATGATGACGGCAAAAAGCAGCACGGTAAAAACCGTCCCGATCAAACCCAGCTCCTCCCCGATCAAAGCAAAGATAAAATCGGTATGAACCTCGGGAAGATAGTACCATTTGGCTCCGCCGTTGCCGAGGCCGACGCCAGTGATGCCGCCGCTGCCGATAGCGATCAGCGACTGCACCGTTTGGAAGCCGTAACCTTGAGGATCGGCCCAGGGATCGAGAAACGCGGTAAAACGCGCCATGCGAAAGGGTTCCAAAACAATGGCCGTGACAACCAGCGCGCAGCCCGAAAACACCATAAACAACAAATAACGAAACTTGACGCCGGCGGCACACATGAGCAAAAAAGCGGTGGCGAGAATCGTCGCCGTCGTGCCCAAATCCGGCTGGAGCATAATCAGCGCAACAATGACGCCGCAAATGCCGAGAGGCAACAAAAAGCCTTTCAGCAGCGTTTCATTATTTTTTAAATTCTTGCCGTACCATGACGCGAAGAATAAAACCAGACTGAGCTTCGCCGCTTCCGACGGCTGAAAATGGAAAGGACCCAAAGCGATGGAACGTTCCGCGCCGAGTGCCGATGCTCCGAAGGCGATCTTCACCGCAACAAGACAAAGAACGGCAAAAATCAATGATGGCAATGCCCATTTTTCCAGTTTTTTTGGATCGATTTTCAATAATATAAAAAGTATCGTCAGGCCGATCGCGGCCCACAAGCACTGTCTTTTCAGATAATAAAGACCATCGTCAATCGCGCTGTCGGCAGCCATATACTGGCTTGCACTGTATACCATGACAACGCCTAAAGTCAGTAATGCCGCAACCGCCAAAAAGAGAGGCAGATCCGGAGACGTCCTTTGCTCCCGCATCGGTTTTCCTCCTTGATGATAAAATACGCTGTCGAAACCGAAAATTTTTTCGTCTGAAAAGACGAGAGCTGCAATACTATTTTTCCAACCGATGAACAAGATCTTTAAACACTTCGCCGCGATGTTCGAAACTGTTAAACTGATCAAAACTGGCATTGGCCGGAGAAAGCAAAACCACATCACCTTTTTCGGCCAGATCGTGAGCGGCCCGGACGGCTGCGGCAAGATCCGGCAGCACAAAGAGAGCTTTCTCACTGAAGCCCGCTTTCAGACAGCTTTCTTTGATATCCTCTGCGGCTTCCCCGATCAAAAAAGCGTTTTTACACTTCTTTTTCATCAGCTCACCCAATTCCGTAAAGGAATTGCCTTTATTACGGCCGCCGGCAATCAGCAAAATGGGTGCGTCTCCGAAAGAAACCAGTGCTTTGAAAACAGAATCGGGATTGGTTGCTTTGGAATCATTGACATAGCGAACGCCGTCAATGACGGCCACATCTTCCAAACGATGCTCAACACCGGGGAAGACTCTCAGAGTATCGGCGATCACATCCTTGTCGATACCGAGCAGACGACAGGCCGCCACCGCGGCCATGGCATTTTCCAAATTGTGAGGACCCGCGATGCGAATACTGTCAAGGCGAACGATATGTTCATGAGAATCCATCTGATTGCGATGATCGGAGGGATCACGAAAAGTCAGCCACTGACCGTCCTTTGAAATAAAACATCCTTCATAAGTGAAGTCATGCCGATTAAAATAAAAACATTTCGCTTTCGTGCGTTTGGCAATCGAACGAATGGCCGGATCCTCTTCATTTAAAACACAAAAATGGTCTTTACTTTGAAGCGCCGCGAGATTGCCTTTGATCCGCAGATAGTTTTCCATTGAACCGTGACGATCAAGATGATCGGGCGTCAGATTGAGAAAAACCGAAACGGCGGCATCCATGGTTTCCACGGTTTCCAGCTGGAAAGAAGACATTTCCACAACATAGTAATCATAGGGATGATCAAGACTTTTCAGCAGCGGAACGCCGATATTGCCGCCGACAAAAACATCGTATCCGGCATTTTTCAGGATTTCCCCGATCAGTGTCGTCGTCGTTGTTTTCCCGTTGGTACCGGTAATGCCGATGATCGGTTTTTTAATAAAGCGGGAGGCTATTTCCAGCTCTCCCCAAATCGGAACCGACGCGTTTTTCAACGCAACGGCACAGCGATCGGTCAAAGGGATGCCGGGACTGATCACCGCATAGTCAAAATCCGAAGCTTCGGGAACGGAAGCGGCAAAAATCCGTACACCCTTTTCCCTCAATTCCGCGTAAACCGGTTTTTCCGTTTCACTGCCGTCATAGAGAACAACGGAACAGTTTTGTTTCAGTAAAAAATCAACGGCGGCAAGGCCGCTGCGACCCGCGCCCAAAACAATGACACGGCTGTTTTTAATTGAGCGAGCTTTCATCATACCCTCATTCTTCATAATATGAAATTAACCGATATTTACGCCATGGTGGTGAAAAAAAGGATCAAACCGATACCGACACAAAGGGCGGAAGCAAGCCAAAACATGATGACGATTTTCGTTTCACTCCAGCCCATTTGCTCAAAATGATGATGGATCGGCGTCATTAAAAAGACACGTTTTCCCGTAAGTTTAAAACAGGAGACCTGGATCATAACGGACAACGCTTCCACCACATAGACACCGCCCATAATGATCAGCAGCAGTTCCGTACCGGTCAGAATCGCCAAAACGGCAATGGCTCCGCCGAGAAGCAGCGAACCCGTATCACCCATAAAGACCTTGGCCGGATAATGATTATAAAAGAGAAAAGAAAGGCAGATCCCGGCCATGATCCCGGCAAAAGCGGTCAAAGCACCGTAATTGATCGCCGGAAAAGGCGGATGCTCAATGCACCAGTAACAAATCATGCCGTAACCCAAAAAGACAAAGAAACTGACGCCCGCGGCGAGACCGTCAAGACCGTCATTAAGATTAACACCGTTGGTAACGCCGGCAATGAGCAGAAACGCAAGAATGTAATAAAGGACGCCGATTTCTTTAAACCCCGCGCCGAAAACATGGAGGGAAGTACCCCTGTCCAATACAAAGACGGCAAGGAAAATCAACAGCGCCGCAATGACGATTTCACCGAGCATTTTTTGATATGCTCTCAAACCGAGACTGCGTTTTTTGACCGTCTTGATAAAATCATCGCAAAAACCGAGGCAGCCGTATAGAATGGTGATCCCGCAGGCGACGAGGGTAACCACATCGTAAACACCGTAAACCAGGGTAGCGACGACCAAAACGGCAATAAAGGCGAGACCGCCCATCGTGGGCGTACCGCTCTTTTTCAAATGGCGTTGGGGCCCTTCCCCGCGAATATTCTGTCCGAATTTCAAGCGAACAAGCAAGGGGATCAAAAGCTTAACGGCAATCAATCCCAAAATAAAAGCGGCAATTAAAGCAAAAAGCAAATGGTTCATTGTTTTTCCTCAAATAATCTTTTTCTGTTGTCCCGAAGAACTCTCTTTTTCTTCCGCTCAAATTCATACAAAGTATTATCAGCAGAGGCTCAGAGCTTTTTTAACTTCTTCCACATCATCAAAGTGGCGCTTTTCCGTACCGATAATCTGGTAATCTTCATGACCTTTCCCGGCAACGACGACGATATCATCATCGTCAGCCATTAAAATGGCATTTCTGATGGCGTCACTGCGGTCACAGCATACTTCGTATTCGCATTCCGTTTCTTTTATGCCTTCCTCCACCATGCGGATAATGGCCATCGGCTCTTCCGTGCGGGGATTGTCCGAGGTGATGAAAGCATAATCGGCATAAGATCCGCCGATTTTACCCATGATCGGGCGTTTCCCCCGATCCCGGTCACCGCCGCAGCCGAAAACGAGGATGAGACGCTTCGTTCGCAGCTGAACCGCTGTACGAAGAATATTTTCCAAACCGTCGGGCGTATGCGCGTAGTCAACGACCACAGTCGGACCGAAACGTTCTTTGATCCGCTGAAACCGGCCGGCAACCTGTTCCGCGCTGACCAGAGAAGTAAGGATCGTTTCCATGGGAACACCTTCTCCCTGACAGACGGCAATAGCACACAAAGCATTATAGACGTTAAATTCACCGATCAGATTCATTCGCACCGGATAAAACGCGCCGTCAAAAAACAAGTCAAAACGGGTTCCTTCCGATCCGATGCTGACCTTTTCCGCTTTAAAATCGGCATTTTCTCCGTAACCGTAGGTAACGACAGGCGCTTCGCATACGCGGATAAAGTGATCGCGCACGGAGCTGTCCTCATTGACGACGCCGCGGCCTTCCGGTGACAACAATTGAAACAGGATCTCTTTTGCCTCACGGTAATCTTCAAAGGATTTATGATAATCAAGATGATCCTGGGTCAAATTGGTAAAGGCGGCACTTTGAAAGGAAACAGCGGCGCAGCGCCCTTGCTTCAGCGCGTGCGAACTGACCTCCATAACCAGATATTCACAGCCTGCGTCCGCCATGCGGCGCAGATAAGCGGAAAACTCCAAAGAATCGGGGGTCGTATGAGTGGCCGGAAATACCTCATCTCCGATGATGATATGATTGGTTCCCATCAGAGCCGTCTTTTTTCCGGCGTCATTTAAGATATGGCGGATCAAATGCGTCGTTGTCGTTTTGCCGTTGGTTCCGGTAATACCCAATAATTTCAGTTCTTTATGAGGGAATCCGTAAAAAGCCTCCGCCAGATATGCCATGGCCAGACGGCTGTTTTCAACAATAAGCTGAGGCGCATCGACATCCAATTCTTCCTCGCAGACAAAAGCGACAGCACCCTTTTCTTTCGCCATCACCGCAAAACGATGTCCGTCAGCCTTTTCCCCTCTCAGACAGAAGAAGACGGAGCCTTCTCCGACGAGGCGGGAATCATACTGCAGATCTTTGATTGTCGTATCCTTTGCCGTCGGCCGGTAACCCGCGGCGGAAAGTAGTTCATTCCAGTTCATGATCAGGGATTTCCTTTCCCGTTTTTGTGAGTATTTTTAATCGAAAGTCGATCTTTCGTCGGTTTTTTCCTTAAAAGTAACGGTGATCATATCTCCTCTCACCGCGGAACTGCCGGCCTTGAGAGACTGATCCACACAGCAGCCGTTGCCGTCGGGAATAAAAACAAGACCCAACGCGGAACATATTTGCTCCGCCTCCAGCAAATTCATACCGCCGAGATCGGGAACTTCAAAGGAAGATCCCGTGGTTTCTCCCAATGTCAGCAGGATCGTACTGCCTTCTTTGACCTCGCTCAAAACACCGGGAGTCTGAGAGGTCACTTCTCCGCCGCTGCCGGTAAGGCGAACCTCAAAACCGATATCGGTCAAAATCGTTTTCGCTTCTTCGGCGGAAAGACCGATTACGGAAGGAACCATGACCGTCGCAGAAGAAAGATCGGGCAAATCCGGCGTTTCTCCTTTTTCTTCCGCCTCTTTTTGCAGCTTTTCCGCTTCTTCGACACCGAATTGTGATTCCACCCCGAGATAGACAAGGGCATCTTCCATGATCGCCCCGGCCACCGGCGCGGCGATGGTACCGCCGTAAACGGGGTAACTGCCCGGTTCATCAATAACGACGAGACAAACGAGAGCCGGATCGTTCATCGGCGCGATGCCGATAAAGGAAGCGACATACTTTGATTTGGAATAGGATCCGTCAATAAACTTCTGAGCGGTCCCGGTTTTACCGCCGACACGGTACCCGGGAATATACGCTTTATTGCCGGTACCGTTGGCCACAACGCTTTCCAGGACAGCTCTGACGCGGCGCGATGTCTTCGCGCTGATCACCCGGCGGATCACCTTGGGCTTGATCTCTTCAACGGTTTCCCCGTCTTCCCGAATGATGCTCTTAACGAGGTGGGGTTCCATCAGCTTACCGCCGTTAACGGCGGCGGATACGGCGGTGACAAGCTGGATCATCGTCACACCGTAACCCTGTCCGATATACATATTGGCTATATCAACACTGTTGACATCGGCAGCGTTCGCATAAACACGCAAAGAGCCGCTGCTCTCTCCCGGCAAAGGGATCCCGGTCAGCTGCCCGATACCGAAACTTTTGAGATAGCGGTAAAACGTCAGAGGGTCATCGGCATCTATTCTCTGGCCCACCTCGACAAAGGCGGGATTACAGGAATTTTCAGCCACCTCGACAAAGGTCTCACTGCCGTGAGGTTTTGAGGACCAACAACGGATCTTAACTTTGCCCACATTGATGAAGCCTCTGTCATAAAAGGTGTCTTTTTCGGAAACGACATTTTCCTCCAAAGCGGCGCTCATCGTCAGGATCTTTGCGGTGCTGCCGGGCTCATAGAAATCACTGACGGAGGTATTCCGCCATAGCGCGCTTTCATAGCTGCCGTATTCGTTGGGATCGTATCCGGGACGGCAGGCCAAGGCCAATATTTCTCCGTTGGCGGGATCCATAACGATGGCGGAAACGCCTTTCGGCGCAACGGACCCGTTCATGACCGCATCCAATTCACGTTCGCAGAAAAACTGGATATTTTCGTCAATCGTCAAAACGAGGCTGCTGCCGGAAGTCGGCTCCTGATAAGTTTTTACCGATCCCGCGATCTCTTTGCCGTGACTGTCATAGCGGGCAAGGACAGCACCGTTTCTGCCGGATAATTCCCCATCGCGAATGGCCTCAATGCCTTCGAGCCCCTGATTATCGATGCCGACGAAGCCCAAAACATGACATGCCAGCATGGCCTGGGGATAACTGCGCTTTGTTTCGGTGGTAAGACCGATTCCGTCGAGATCCGCTTTGCGCACTGCTTTCGCGCGCTCTTCATCGATCTTGCGGGCGATCCACTCAAAGGATCTTCCCGACGTAAGCTTTTTCAATATGCTTTTTTCATCTTTTCCGAGGATATCTCCGAGGGCAGAGGCAATGGCCGCGGCTTTATCCGCGGAAATCTCCGTAGGACGGGCATAAACCGAGTCACAGGAGACGCTCAGAGCCAAAACATTTCCGTTGCGGTCGAAGATCCTTCCTCTTTCCGCCTCAACGGGGATCTCCCGCAATTGCTGGGAGCTGCCTTTTTCGGCGAGTTCATCGGCGGAAATGACCTGCAGGAACGAAAGACGCAAAATCAAGCTGAAAAAGAGCAGGAAAAAGAGGCAGAGCACCAACGCCAGCCGACGCCGGAGCTTCCAAGATACACGAGCCAAAAGCCATCATCCCTTCTCGGATTCTCGAAAAAGAATCTCCGGCAAGCATGGCTCCTTGAAACAAAGCGCGATTCTTTTCCGTCCTCCCGCAGCGAAAAAACGACATTACCATTACAGTATATGTTTTGACCGCTGCTTTCAGAAGTCGACGGCGATATATTCATAGTCTTCGTCTCCCGCCCGTACCATACCGATTTCCGCGGCAAAGGCTTCCAAGCGTTCGGAAGCGGAAAGCCGGGCGATCTTTTTGCTCAGGCTGTTATTCATCGCTTCCTCGGCGGCAATATCCGCCCTCAGATCCGAGAGAAAAGCTCCCCGTTTATTGAGGGCGTCATCCCGGCAGAGACAAAGAAAAGAAAAAAACACAAAAGTTATAAGAAAGAGCAGGGGCAGGAAGAAACGGTGTCGAGAAAAGAAGAAGAACAAAAGATCACCCGCCGTATGTTTTTCAAAAAAGAAGTGTACAGATCATACAGTATGTTTAAATCCGGGTACAAACCCTGAGCTTGGCGCTGCGCGCTCTGGGATTGTCCGCCAATTCCTCTTCGGAAGGAAGAATGGGCTTGCGGGGCGTCAATTTTACCAGCCGTTTTTTGTCGCAGGTACAGATGACCTGCTCGGGCGGGCAAACACAATCCGTATAAAGATATTTGAAGGTATCTTTAACAATGCGATCTTCCAAAGAATGAAAGCTGATCACCGCCAATTTACCGCCGGGGCGCAGCCGTTCCGCCGCGTCTTTGAGAGCGGGAGCGATAATATTCAATTCATCATTGACGGCAATGCGCAAAGCCTGAAAAGTTTTTTTGGCCGGATGATGGCCGCCGTCCCTGAATTTTTTGGGAATGGCCGCTTTAATGATCCGCACCAGTTCATCGGTGGTTTCCAGCGGTTTATCTTCTCTTGCTTCGCAAATGAAAGCCGCAATGCGTTTGGCCCAGCGTTCTTCACCGTAATTATAGATGAGTTCCGTCAGATCATCGGCGGAAAAAGTATTGACGATGTCTTTCGCGGTCAAGCTCTCCCTTTCACGATCCATACGCATATCGAGCGGAGCGTCCCGCATATAGGAAAACCCCCGTTCTTCATGGTCAAGCTGAGGAGAAGAAATCCCGAGATCAAAAAGGAAACCATCAACCTTTTCATATCCGAAATTATCTAAAATATCGGAAAGATGAGAAAAGTTTTCCCAAACAAAAAGGACCCGTTCGCCGAAAGGCGCGAGCCGCTGTTCAGAGGCGTTAATAGCTTCACGGTCTCGATCGATGCCGATAACGGTAGCTTTGGGGCAGGCGGAAAGGATCGCTTCGGTATGGCCGCCGGCGCCGAGGGTGCAATCGACGTAGACGCCGTCCGCCAAAGTAACCAACTCCGACACGGTTTCGCGAAGTAATACCGGCTTATGAAAAAAAGCATTCATCTGTCATACACCCAATTCAATATTGATGGCAAAAAAGAAAGGAGAAAAAACGGCGACTTACCGAAAGTCGATCAGAAGCCGAAAATCTCCATTCCGTTATTGATATCCATTGTCTCGGCATTTTCTTCACAATACGCCTGCCAGCGATCTGCTGTCCAAACTTCGATACGATTGGCAACGCCGAGAATGACTACTTCCATTCTGTCAACAAAACCGGCGTATTCCCGAAGATTGGCGGGAATCAGCACACGCCCCATGGCGTCAAGTTCTCCATCGGAGGCCGAAGGGAAAATCTGACGGGCAAAAGCACGGCCGACGGCTTTGTTAAAATCGTTGTTATCCTGAAGAAGGTCTTCCATCCGCTCCCATTCCGCCATGGTATATATGGCAAGACAGCCATCGGCGCCTTTGGCAAAAATAAACTTTTCGCCCAGCTCCTCACGGAATTTGGCGGGAATGCTCATGCGACCCTTTTTATCGATGGTATGACGGTATTCACCGCGAAAGCGTGCCGACACGGGACTCCCTCCTTTCCGCGGATTGATAAAATAAAACAGATACGAGAATCCCTGACCTGCTATGAGCGAGACAGGGAAGAATATGTAAAGAAATGGAACCGCCGGAAAGGAAATGTCGGATCATTCGCGAATTTCGATCATTACGACGAAAAGGACGGAAAGCTCGCAAAAAAAACAAAGTAGGAGGGAGCTTCGGGAACGCTCCCTCACCTGCTTGTAGCTCCGTTTTCTCTATCAAACGACGCGAGCGCAGTTTGTTTCATTTTCACTTTCAGGAGCATTTTGGAGCATTTGGCAGTTCCAAAAGGTTTGTCTGGAGGAACCGGGGCAGAAGGACGGATGATTCTGCCCCGGCTTTGGGGGATCTCCCTGCGATACGGGGAGATAAGGCAGTTTCCTTCTGCGGTAAATCAATGCCGCAGTTTTTTCATTTTCGCTTCTTTTTGCTCTTGAAGCTTATATCTCCGTGGCAAAAAAATCATGAAAGGGAAAAATGATCAAATTTCCTTAAAATTTGATCCACTTTATGCCACTTTCTACAACTTTAAACCACTTTGCTATTATAATACATTAAAAATTGGGATTTGGCAAGCATTTTTTATAAAAAAATTTTTTTAATCGTAAAAATCATTTTAAGCAGACGAAAAAACTTGTGATCTCAGACACAAAAATGATGATTTTTCCCCGCTTTACGTTTTTCCTTTCGGCAAAAGCAATCGTAAAAACCCGCTCCGATCAAAAGAGCTGTAAAAAAAAGGTAGACCCTCTCTTTGATTTTTAGTATAATAAACAACAGAAACCAACTCAAAGGAGATATCCATGTCCGATACTGTTTTTCAATTCCTATCCGGTCTGCCGATGCAGTGGATCGTTCTGATCTCCGCGGCCATTCCCATCACTGAGCTGAGGGCGGATATCCCCTTTGGCATCGCCGGCGGTCTTTCTCCGCTCACGGCTTATATCTTCGGAGTTATCGGTAACCTGATCCCGATTCCCTTCATCCTGGCGATGTGGCCTCTGATCTATAAAATTTTCGATAAGATTCCCTTTACCCGCGGCGTCCTTCATCGTTTCGTCGACAGAGCACGGGAAAAAGGCAAGACCATTCAAAAAAAAGGCGTCATCGGTTTAACCATTTTCGTCGGCATCCCTTTACCGGTCACCGGCGTTTGGACCGGATCGCTTATCAGCTTTATGCTGGGGCTGCCGCCGCTGAAAGCGGCTGCGGCGATGACCTTGGGGGCAATGATCTCGGGCACCATCGTCACGGCGGTCACCCTGGGTTTCGTCAATGCCGCCGGCAGTTTCGGCGTAGGCAAAGCTTTGCTGCTCCTCGCCGTATTCTTCGCTGTCGTCTACATCGCATATAAAATCATCAAAAAGAAAAATCAATAAAAGCTCTTGCAGGCAAACTTGACAGAAATCTTTTTTTCCTTTATTATAAATTATTGTAACTGATTGCGTTTTTTCGATTATATGCTCTATCGGAGGTTATTGATCTATGTTTATTGAAGGTCTGCGCCGCGCGAAAAATAAGTGGCGTATCGTCGTCGGGATCCTGATGGGTCTCATTATCATCTCTTTGCTGTTGACCTTTGCCAATTTCGGCAATAAAGTGGATTCCTCGGGGATTGCCGCGGATTCTTCTCCTCTCGGTGTTGCGGAAACCACCGCCGAAAACACCGCATCATCCGCAAAAGCCGCCGACGGCGATATGACCGTTCAGGGTGAAGCAGCCGCGGCCTATTTGAGTCTCGCCGCTTATCAGAATTTATATTTGGAAGATCCCGCGGAATCCTATGAAAAAGCCCTGGTCTACGCCAAAAATATGGTGGAAGCCTGCGGTAGCGTGGAAGACCCCGATTACGAAACGGCCTATACTTATGAGATCAGCGCTCTCGCCGGAATCGGTGACGCCGAAAAACTCTCCGCGGCATTCAACGAAAGCCTGAGCCATGTCGAACTGTCTCAGGGCTATCTCCAAACTTACGCTCAGGCCATGATGAAGCTGAACGCCAACGAACAGCTGATTACCGATCTTACCGCCGCGCAAAAACAAGCCGCGGCCGACTCCGACAAAAAAAGCGATAATGCGGAAAACGATGAAGAAACCGCCGTCAGCGAAGAGCCTCAGGATTTGTCCTCTTATATCGATACCCTGATCACTCAGGCGAAAGAACAATAAAAAAACTACCCGATATTTTAAAGAAGCGTTCTTTTTCAAGAACGCTTCTTTTTTCAGATCAACGCGCAGCCGCTGCGCATCATCAGCCGTATCGACACACCGTCGGGAATCGTCCCCTTTGCGAACTCGGGGTTGAGCTCCGAAAGATCATCCAAATCCTGATCGTAGAGAGCGGCAATATCCGCCAGAGTCTGCCCTCCTTCGGCAATATGAGGCCCGGGGACGCTCAAAACCTGTTCCGGATAGATGAGATCGGGATCTTTGATCTCCGGATTGGCCAGCGTCAAAGCGGAAATGGGAATATGGTAACGATGGGCAATGCGATAGAGACTGTCACCGGCACGAACGACGTAAATACCGATATCGCCGTTGTCCCGCCGGGGGATCGCCACTTTCTCCACCTCGGAAAGTTCCTCACTGTCATCGATATCGGGATTTGCCATCAGCAAGGCCTCCAGACCGACGCCGTACAGCGCCGCGATGGCGTAGAGACTTTCACCGTGACGACGATGATAGAAACCCGGAAGATAGATCTGCTCGCCTCCTTTTAACTCAACCGTATAGAGCTGACGATTCACGGCGCTCAGCGTCTCGGCGCCGATACCGAAACGACGGGCAATGCTTTTGATCGTATCACCGGCTTCCGCCGCGGTTACCGCGCCGCGGTTAACGTCAAGACCGTGCGTATCCCGATCTCCGCAGTCATTTTTATCATTTTCCGACCATTGAGAATTATCGTCCTTATCTTCATCAACGGGGATCAAAACCTTATCCCCGGGGTAGATTTTATTGGGATCGCGGATTTGAGGATTCGCGATCAGCAAAGATTCTAAGCTGATCCCGTTTTTTCTGGCAATCTGCCAAAGGGTATCGTTGCTCTTCACGGTCACCATTCGCATAATGCATCATCCTTTAAAAAGTTTTCAAAAAATCCTATGCCAAAAAAAATTAAATATTTCTTTCTTTTTTTCTCTCTCAAATAAAAAAAAATGACTTTTTTCTGCCCATCTTCCGAAAAATACGCATCATGCTGGTGTTTTTCATTAAAATTAATTTTACGGAAAAACAAATGCAAAGTGAAAACAATTATTCAAACATTTTAGAGCAATATTTTTGATATAAATATTTCAGTGCCGACTTTATTTTTCGTTCAAAAAGTGAGATAATAAAGCTACAAAGTAGTGTGTAAAAAAAAACAAAGCACACATATAGGAGGTTTTTTTATTATGGCAACTTTAGAATCCGTATCCAATTGTGTTGTAACCGGTAACATCGGCGCTGTCGGCGGCGAAGTTCAGGCTCTCATCGACGGCGGTGTCGCTCCTGCCGACATCATCAACGACGGTCTTATCGCCGGTATGAACATCGTCGGCCCCAAATTCAAAGCCGGTGAAATGTTCGTTCCCGAAGTCCTCATGGCTGCTAAAGCTATGGCTGCCGGTGTTGATCTCGTAAAACCCTTGCTCGGCGGCGATGATATGCCTTCCCTCGGCAAAGTCGTTCTCGGTACCGTTAAAGGTGACCTTCATGACATCGGCAAAAACCTCGTTGGCATGATGCTCGAATCCACCGGTTTTGAAGTCGTCAACGTCGGCATCGACGTTGCTCCCGAAAAATTCTTGGAAGCCGCTAAAGAATCCGGTGCTACCATCGTTGCTATGTCCGCTCTTCTGACCACCACCATGCTGGCCATGAAAGAAACCGTTGATCTCTTCAAAGAAAACGGCATGGACACCAAGCTCATCGTCGGCGGCGCCCCTGTCTCCCAGGAATTCGCTGATGAAATCGGTGCTTCCGGTTTCGCTCCCGATGCTGCTACCGCTTGCGATCTCTGCAAAGAATTGCTTGCCTAATCGGTTTAAATCGGTAAATAAAAAAGAGACGATCTTTGGATCGTCTCTTTTTTTCACCGTTGACCGGCGCTTACATACGGCAACATATATAGAAATATATAATTATCACGTTTTTTCAAAAGAGGACATGATCTCATGAAACGTACAAAGATCGTTTGCACCATCGGCCCATCCTGTGACGATGAAACAATCATTACAAAAATGACAGAAGCCGGCATGAATGTAGCCCGGCTGAACTTCTCCCACGGGACCCATGCGGAACAGAAGGATCGTATCGGACGCGTCAAAGCCGTCCGGGATCGTCTCGGCGTTGCTCTTCCCCTGATGCTGGATACCAAAGGACCCGAATACCGCATCGGCGTCTTTCGGGACCATCGCATATCCTTAAAGGAAAACGAGACTTTCACTCTGACGACAGAAAAAATCATCGGCGATGAAAATCGCGTCAGCGTCAACAATAAAAACATCCTGTCGGAACTCCGTCCCGGAGATGTGATCCTCCTCAATGACGGTCTCGTCAAACTTTCCGTAAAGGAAAAAACCGACACCGATCTGATCTGCACGACGTTGATCGGCGGCGAGATCTCCGACAGCAAAAGCATGAGCTTTCCCGGGAAAACTTTGCATCGGGATTATCTTTCGGAGGCGGATAAAAAAGATCTTCTTTTCGGCATTGCCGAAGACGTCGATTATGTCGCGGCTTCCTTCGTCTCCGATGCCGAAGATATTCTCGCTCTGCGTCGATTTCTCAACGAAAACGGCGGAAATGATATCGGTATCATCGCCAAAATAGAAAACAGAGCCGGCGTCGATCATGCCGATGAAATATTAAATTGCTGTGACGGCCTGATGGTCGCCCGCGGCGATCTCGGCGTGGAGATTCCCTATGCGGAGCTCCCCGCCATCCAAAAACGGCTCCTTGCCGCCGCGAGGGAAAAAGGCGGCATCACCATAACCGCCACGGAAATGCTGGAATCGATGATTTCCCGCCCCCGTCCCACCAGAGCCGAGATATCCGATGTGGCCAATGCCGTCTTTGACGGCAGTGACTGCGTCATGCTCTCCGGCGAAACCGCCGCGGGGAAATATCCGGTCGAAGCCGTTGAGGCCATGAGCGATATCATCGGCGAAGCCGAAAAAAGCATCGACTATGCCGCTGAATTTGAAACATCGTCTTTTTCCTTCAGAAACAGCTCCGACGCTCTCGCTCACGCCGCCTGTCAGCTGGGCGTGAATACCGATGCCGTTGCCATTGTCGCAACGACCGAAACCGGGCGCACCGCCGGACAGGTCTGCCGTTTCCGCCCGCCGATGAAGATCATCGGCCTGACATCCAAACGAAAGACCTTCCATAAACTGGCTTTGGGCTGGAATATCCTCCCCGTCAAAGCGGAAGAGCAGGATCATGCCGATGCGCTCTTCCGTGAAGCGTTGAACAGAGCAAAAGAGGTTTTCCCCGGGGAAACCGAAGGAACCGTCATTATCACCGGCGGATTGCTTTGCGGCGAAAGGAGCAGCTCCGATCTGATCAAAATCACTCATTTATAAAAACAAAAGGAGAGATGATCTTTCGATCATCTCTCTTTTTTTTATCCTCAATCTCAAATCAGGTGATATTTTTCTTTCAGATATCCCGCCAGTTCGTTTAATAAACGGAAGCTCTCTTCCACGGATTTGGTACGATCGGGATTGACCAGACAGCAGCGGGAAGGCGCGAGCCAGGAACGATCCAGCAGCTCATCCATATCGATCCCCTGCTCACAGAGGACTCGAAAAACATCTTCCAATCGCTTTGCCAGCGTTTTCATGGTTTCCGCGTTCAATTCTTCGGTCAGCGTCGGCGTAATTCCCCAGGCGATCACCGATCCCTTTTTCAAAAAATCGATGACCTCATTTTTATAGAGGGAGAATACGTGCCCCACCGTAAAGCTGTCCATGGAAAGAATGTCGAGATCAAGCTCGGAAAGGAGGAATGACCAATCGGGATTGCCGCAGAGATGAACGCCTCTCGGCCCCTCCAAGCGTTCAAGGTAGCCTCTGTAATCGGCGGCGGCACGTTCACCGGTATAGCCGGTAAAAGAGGCGAAAAGCATCTGCAGACCCGGTTCATCCATCCAGACCAGTGCGTTTTCGTTTTTCGCGGCCATCTGCCGATATTGAGCGTTGCATTTTTCCGCCATGAAATCGAACATGAATTCACGGATCTCATCGTTATAGGCGATGGGTTTTTTGTTTTCATCAACGATCTTCAGACCGAAGCTGACCGGTCCGACACTTTGCCCGCGGATACAGGGATAGGAAGAGAGATCTCTCTCCATAAAAGCATTGAAGGCCACGGAATATTTGGGAGAAAGCTCATAAAAATGGGGATCCTCGGCCACTTCTTCAAAATAAAGAGGAATCTCCTCATAAAAACGTTCACCGGAGAGCGTGATCCGTTGGTGTTCGGTATCGACTTCGATCCCGGGGTGTTTTTCACTGGACTGTACATACATATCCTCATAATAACTCATACGGGGAAGCTGCGGCCAAAAAGGCACGTCGAGACTGAAAGCGGCATCCAGCGCCGCGTTCAGATCGGTATGGGGCAAAATACCCATGGCCGTGGTCAGGAGACCGCCCGGTAATTTTTTTCGCATTTTGAATTCCTCCTCTTTTTTGAAGATCATGATCTTTATGATTTTTCCGTGATTTCCCCTTCGGCGTTGATGACGTCAACGGACAGGGGAATCTCTTTCCCCGATATTGCCATGGCCTTCTTCACCATTTTCAAAAGACCGCCGCAGCAGGGCACGGACATCCGTGCCAGTTTGACGGAGCGGATATCGTTTTCCTTCATGATCGCGCCGAGTTTTTCACTGTAATCCGTCTGATCCAGTTTGGGACAGCCGACGCAGGTGATGCGTCCCGCGATAAAATCTCGGTGAAAGTCTTTGCAGGCAAAGGCCGTGCAGTCGGCGGCGACCAGCAGATCCGCGCCGTTAAAAAAATCGGCTTGCGGCGGCAGCAGCTTCAATTGGACCGGCCATTGACGGAGCGAACCTTTTTCCCCGGAGGGAGCTTTATCCGCTATGGGGTAACGACCTTTCAGAGCGCGTACACTGTCGGCGGAACAACCGCAGGCCAACGTTTCACCGTGATGATGACCGTGATCACGGATATGTTTCTTTTGCTCGTCCGTTTCCTTCTTCGGATCGACAAATGCCGGAGCTTCCCTTTCGATAAAGGAAATGGCTCCTTGGGGACAAACGGGCAGACAATTGCCGAGACCGTCGCAATGGTTCTCGGAAATCAGCTTCGCTTTTCCCCCAACAACGGCAATGGCCCCTTCTTCACAGGCTTCGGCACAAAGACCGCAGCCGTCGCACAATTTTTCATCGATTTGAATGATGGTTCGCTTCATCACATATCACCGGCTTTCCCTTGATTGTCTTTATTATAAATCAAAAAACGGAAGCGCGCTGTGGTTAAAACAACACACTTCCGTTTTTTTTTGAATCAATCTTTATTCTAATCGTTCGGCCGCGATTAACTTTGAAACGGAAAATGAGAAATGAGATTGCGTTTGAACGATATCCTTTTCCGCTCCTTTTACCGCTTCACTTCTCTTTTCATTTTTTGATCCAGGGATTGACGGAACGATTGAGCTTTTCCAAAAGCTCCGTTACCCCTTCGGGGTAATCATAGCCCTCTATGGGATAAATGCCGGTGAGAAGCTTACTGAAAAACAGATATTCCACCTCAAATTCCATGGAAGGTTCTTTCTTTGTAAGCTCGATAAACCAATCAATAGCTTCCGCGGGAAAGGCGGCTTTGACACGAATTTTACATTGGCGCAACGTCTCCTCGGTTTCCGCGAAATTCAAGAAAATGGGATGGCTGATCTCAGCGTTATCATCGTCAATATTATCGCCCTCAATGGGCCATTCCGTGGTCAATTGCACATCATAAGCGGGAGCAAACGACCGCGGGATGTGACCTTCCGGCAATTCCATGCAGAAAAGACGCATCGGGAAAATGATATCCGTTTCCGGCGATAAATCATAGAGATAACTTTGAGGATTTTGTAATGTATTAATCTCAAAAGTTGTCCGAAAAGATCGCAAAGATCCGATCATCACCTTTTTCCGCCGCCGCAACCGATAGCGAAACAATGCGTCCTCCAATTCCCGACGAGGCGTGGGCATTAGTAAGGTAACAAGGACTATTATGCTTAAAGAAACGTAACCTAAAAAAATTTTAGCTGTCTCTATCCGCCATACCGGACACATTTCCATCAAATCCGGCAGAAAACTAATCAATAGCGCCACTACGAAAAACAACGGACCAATATAAATCCACTTTGTACAAGCCAATATCCATTCCTTGATAAACGGAGAAAACTTACGCTTGATAATAAAATCTGTAAAAGGGTAATAAGTGAATTTACAAAGAACTTCACATATGCCACCAACTGCAAGATATATTTTAGTGCATAAACCACCTTTTAATGGCATTCCATCTTTTTCAAAACTCTCGATTAAATCTCGCTTAGTCTCACTGTATGTTCCAACAATTATTTGAAAGATTCTTTTCATTATCGCCTACTCCTATAACAATGATAATAAACAGAATAC
>CACXDX010000180.1 GCA_902766525.1 uncultured Bacillota bacterium
AGCAGAATCCGCCGCACCTCTTTGCGCTTTAACGCCAAAACAGCCTGAACAACGGCTAAATATGTTTTTCCTGTACCTGCGGGACCGATGGCAAACACGATATCATTATCGTTGAGAAGATCGACATAGCGTTTCTGACCCAGTGTCCGTGCCTTGATTTTTTTACCGCGGGGTGTGATATAAATATTACCGGTCAGAGATTGAGCGACGTTTTCTTCCACTTCCGCGGCGGCGGCCAGGGCATAATTCAAGACCGTTTCATTGATCTCGATCCCGGCGGCGGCCAGCGTTCGCAAATGAACAAAGATGCGCTCCAGATAATTCCTATCCGCCTCACTGCCTTTGATATGAACTTCATCTCCGCGAACGAGGATCTCTGCGGAGGATTCCTTCTCGATCCGCTTTAAATGAGCATCACCGTTGCCGAGCACGGCGGCGCTTTCATCGCCGAGAGATAATACCGTAATATTTTTACTACTCAAAAAAGCCTAATCTCCCATTATCATATTATTATAGCTTATCGTTATTATACGCCTTTTCTTTTTCAAGTACAAGCTTTTTCAACAAAAAAGAGGGAGCCGAAAAACTAAAGTCTTCCCTCATCGGGATTTTTTCACTTCATTTCAATAAAACTCTCACTTTCTTCGGTTTCCAGCAGTACCGTAACGCCGACTGCCCCTTCAATATCTTTTTCAAGGCAGCGATGACGGCCGACGATCTTCGCCGTCACGGGGATTTTCCGCTGAGCCAAAGTCCCCGCTTTTTTTTCGGCAGCGGCCAGAGCCTCTTTTTCGGTCAATAATTTTTCGCCGGCAACAGCCTCACGATAAGTGAGAGACGTCAGCTGCCAGCCCCGAAAGGATAAAGTTTTTTCTTCGCTGACCGCATTGGCAAAACTTTTTTCGCCGCTGTCGAAAAGAACGATGCGGCGATCTCCCTTTTCGACATAGATTTTCCCTTCCACTCTTCCCGTCGGTTTCGCCGTGATCTGCCGCAAACTGACATAAGCCGTTCCCCGATACCAGACCGACGCCGTGATGATACCCTTCGCCTCAGTTTCCGCGTATACAGGTTCTTTTCCTTCTTCCTCGTAAACGATATGGCCGTCGATGAGCACGTCGCCTTTTTTTACCGTATCACCGACATCGCAAAGGGCCTGCCCTCTCAATACAAAAATCTCCCTGATCATGCCGTCTTTGGCCGCGACGATATCGGCAACACCGTCATTTTCAATCTTTGCCGTGCTGCGTTCGGCAGCGCGCAGCAACAGTTTGATCCCGTCACATTCCGTCTCCAACCAGGCCAAATCGGGGCAGCGCGCCAAGATTTTATCGCCGTAAGCTCCGTTTTTGACGGAGGATTTCCGAAGGGGCAAAAACAGTCCTTCCGCTTCGGCTGCCGCTTCGATCTCGGCGACCGTCGCCTCTTGCAGCGCTTCTCCGTCGGCGGAGACGATCTCAAGCTTCCATACAAAAGAAGAAAAGATCGTCATCATCAGCAAAAAGAAGGCAAAAAATGCGAAAAAAGCGTAAAAACGCTTCATTTTTTTGGGGAAAAAGCAAAGCCCCCCGAAGGAAAGGACATGAAGATGGCAATGAAGGGATGCCGCCCGTTCGCGCAGGAGCAAAAGATCTTTGCGGGCAATATCAAAAACGATCCGTTCTTTTTGATAAACCACGGAAAATAATTCGATGCCTTCTTCATTCAGGCGCCGCACCAATTCCAAACCGGAGGTTCCGTTATCGACGGCCACGCTGACATAGCCGGCTCTTTTCCCCAGGAGGTTCATGGACGATCCCCTTCCTCAAAATCCAGCGTCAGACCACGGATCGTACCTTCGGCAACCAATTCTTCTCCGGCGAGAACGGAAAGAGACAACTCCTCCCCGGCAATGATGATCTCTCCTTTCCCCGAAGCGACACGGATCTCATCGGGACGAAAGCCGCGAATACCGTCGTGATTTTCTATCCTGACGACGGTACCGCCGAGGAGCGTGATCCGAGCCGTACCATGGCTTAAATCGGCGGGAAGCGCCAGGGAAGAAGTAATAAAACCGCTTATATTTTCTCTTTGCAAAGAGATTCCTCCGTTTCGGCGTTTAAATAATTTCTTCAAAAAAAATATAATCTGTGTTATAATAAATTATTAATTAAATTTTTTCAAAAAAGAGGAATATCCTATGAAACAACTGATGACAGGCAATGAAGCCATCGCTCTGGGCGCATGGGAAGCCGGCGTTCACGTTGTCGCGGCCTACCCCGGCACACCTTCGACGGAGGTCACCGAAAACGCCGCCAAATACGCTGAAATCTACGCCGAATGGGCGCCCAACGAAAAAGTTGCCATGGAAGTCGCCATCGGCGCCGCCGTCAGCGGCGGACGCGCCATGGCCTGCATGAAACATGTCGGGGTCAACGTTGCCATGGATCCCCTGATGACGGTGGCTTTTTCCGGGATCAAAGGCGGTCTTGTCCTGCTCACTGCCGACGATCCGGGGATGCACAGCTCACAAAACGAACAGGATAACCGCCGCATCGGCCGTTTTGCCAAAATACCCGTTTTGGAACCTTCCGATTCCTCGGAATGCCGGGAATTCATCAAAGCCGCTTTTGACATCAGCGAAGCTTTCGATACTCCGGTCATGCTGCGTCTCACCACCCGTGTGGCCCATTCCCAGTCCCTTTTGGAAAAAGGTTTTCGCGAAGAAAGAGAAATCCCGCCTTACGAACGGGATCCTCAAAAATACGTCATGGCGCCGGCCAATGCCCGCCCCCGTCATATCATCGCCGAAGAACGTCTTTTAAAACTTAAAGCCATGAGCGATGAATCCCCGCTGAACCGCGCCGAGATCCATGATACCGCCATCGGCGTGATCTGTTCCGGCATCGTCTATCAATACGTCAAAGAAGCGCTGCCCGAAGCCTCGGTTTTGAAGATCGGCCTCTCCAATCCGCTGCCGGAAAAGATGATCCGCAGCTTTGCCGACAGCGTCAGGGAGCTCTACGTCATTGAAGAACTGGATGACGTTATGGAAGAACAGATCCGCGCCATGGGGATCGACGCCAAAGGGAAAGAGCTCTTTTCCTACGTCGGAGAAATCTTCCCCGAAACCATCCGCGAAGTTCTTCTGGGCGAAAAGACAGCCTCTCCTTATCGCTACGACAAAGATTTGGTCGTCCGTCCGCCGGTACTTTGCGCCGGCTGCCCTCATCGCGGAACTTTCCACGTTTTGAAAAAAGCCAAAGTCAACGTGATCGGAGATATCGGCTGTTATACTTTGGGCGCCATGCCGCCTCTGGCCGCCGTGGATACGACCATCTGCATGGGCGCCGGCATCGGCATGACTTTGGGCATGGAAAAAGTTCACGGCAAGGACTTTTCCAAAAAGACCGTTGCCGTGATCGGTGATTCCACCTTCATGCATTCGGGGATTACCGGCCTGGTCGACGTTTTTTACAATAAAGGCTGCACTACGACGATCATCCTCGACAATCATATCACCGCGATGACAGGTCACCAGCAAAATCCTTTAACGGGTTATACCGTGAAAGGGGAGCCCACCAATAAAGTCGATTTGGAAGCGCTCGTTCGCGGTATCGGCATCGAACGGGTCCGGGTGGTGGATCCCTTCGATGTCAAAGGCTTTTCCAAAATCCTCAAAGAGGAGCTTGCCGCGGAAGAACCTTCCGTGATCATCGCCCGCCGCCCCTGCGAGCTGCTGCTGAAAGGCGAAAAAGACAACTATTACATCGAAGCGGAACGCTGCTTAAGATGCGGCAAATGTTTGAAGATCGGCTGTCCCGCTATTGAAAAAACCTCTTCCAAAGTCCCGATCATCCACGGCGATCAGTGCGTCGGCTGCGGACTCTGTCAAAATGTCTGCGGCAATGACGGCGTCATCCGAAAGGAAGGTGAATGAGATGAGCGTTAAAAATATCCTCATTGCCGGTGTCGGCGGACAAGGTACCGTTTTGACGGCAAAGGTCCTTTCGCGTCTGTTGATCAAAAAGGGATATGATATCAAAGTTTCCGAGATCCACGGCATGTCCCAGCGCGGCGGCAGCGTCGTCACTCAGGTACGTTACGGAGAAAAGGTTTATTCTCCGATCATCGAGCCGGCCTCGGCCGATGTGATCCTCGCCTTTGAAAAACTCGAAGCCGTGCG
>CACXDX010000181.1 GCA_902766525.1 uncultured Bacillota bacterium
AGGCGAAGGGCTGCATACAGACGATGTTTTTCACGCCGGTCTCGATCAGTTCGATCATCTCCCCGGTGAGGAACCAGCCTTCTCCGGCCTGATTGCCGATGCTTACCACCGAGGAGGCTTTTTTGGCCAGCTCCTCGATGCGGGAGGGCGGTGTGAAACGTTCGCTCTTTTCCAGCGCCTTTCTGATCGGGTCTCTGGTCTTTTCCATAACGGCGATGAGCATACGGCTGACGCTGATCGAGGATTTTTTGCCTTTCAGGTGTCGTGCCTTATATTCGGCGTTGTAGGCGCAGTAGAGGAAGAAATCAAGGAGGGGCGGCATGTTGGCTTCGCCGCCTTCTTTTTCGACCAGCTCCACGATGTGATTGTTGGCGTCGGGAGAGAATTTGACGAGGATTTCGCCGACGAGGCCGACGCGGGGTTTCTTTTCTCCGCTCAGCGGCAAAGTATCAAATTCCCGAACGATATTTTTCACGTCCTTTTTAAAGCGGCTCACGCTGCCGGCGATCACCGTCGCCTTGGCGCGGGCGACCCATTTTTTATAGAGCGCTTCGGCGCTGCCCTTGACTTTTTCATAGGGCCGTGTGCGGTAGAGCACGTTCATCAGCAGGTCGCCGTAGTTGATCGCCATCAGACAGCGCCTCAGAAGGGAAGGCGTCCATTTCATGCCCGGGTTGCTTTCCAGTCCCTGAGCGGAGAGGGCGATGACCGGGATCTGTTCCATGTCGGCGTCCTTCAGCGCTTTGCGGATGAAGGAGACGTAGTTGGTGGCGCGGCACTGACCGCCGGTCTGGGTCATGACCACGGAAACGTTGTTCAAATCGTATTTGCCGCTCTTTAAAGCGTGCATCATCTGACCCGTCGTCAGGATACAGGGATAGCAGGCGTCGTTATGAACGTGGCGGAGACCTTCTTCAACGTCTGCGTCGCTGACTTCGGGAATGACTTCCACATGGTAGCCTTCGGCGTCCATGGCGTCTTCAAGGAATTGGAAATGGATCGGTGACATCTGCGGACAAAGCAGTGTATGCTTGGCCTTCATTGCCTTGGTAAAGACGGCTCTGGGCGGAGCTTTAAAGGGAATAAAGGGCGTCTTTTCCTTGTTTTGCTGAGCCTGTTCGTCCAAAGTGACCTTAAGGGAGCGGATGCGGATGCGGGCGGCGCCGAGGTTATCTCCCTCGTCGATCTTGATGTTGGTGTAGATTCTGTTATGGCGCTCGAGGATCTCCGCGACCTGGTCGGTGGTGACGGCGTCGAGGCCGCAGCCGAAGGAAGTCAGCTGGATCAGATCGAGATCATTGTTTTGGGCGACGAAAGTCGCCGCGGCGTAGAGCCGGGAATGGAACGCCCACTGGTCGCGGACGCGCAGGGGCCGTTCGGGTTCGCAGAGATGGGCGATGCTGTCCTCACTGAAAACGGCCATGCCCTGCTCGGTAACGATATTGGCAATGCCGTGGTTGATCTCGGGATCGATATGGTAGGGGCGGCCGGCGAGGACGATGCCGTGGATGTGATGTTCTTTGATGTAAGCGAGGGCTTCTTCGCCCTTTTGATGCAGATCTCTTTTGAATGCTTCATTTTCCGCGTAGGCTCTGCGCGTCGCCGCCTCGATTTCGCCGCGGCCGATGTTGAACTTCGCGAAGGCCCGGGTCAGCTCGGTATCGAGGTGATGTTTTTCGTCGATGGTCAGAATGGGATGGATGAAATCGATCTGCCATTCTCTGATATCTTCCACGTTGTTTTTGATCACTTCGGGATAGCCCGAGACCACGGGGCAGTTGAAGTTGTTGTCGCCGTCACGGTACTCCGTATGTTCGTAGACAACGGCGGGATAAAAGATGGTTTTGATCCCCTTGTGGATCAGGGAGGCGATATGGCCGTGGGCCAGCTTGGCCGGATAGCAGACGGCTTCCGAGGGAATGGTTTCCATGCCCCGTTCAAACATTTTCTTGTCGCTCTTGCCGGAGAGCACCACAGAGAAGCCGAGTTCCGTCAGGAACGTATGCCAGAAGGGGTAGTTCTCATACATATTGAGAACGCGGGGAACGCCGATGACGCCTCTGGGCGCTTCGTCTTTTTTCAGGGAAGCGTAGCGGAAGAGGCGTTTGTATTTAAAATCGAAGAGATTGGGGATGTCGCTTTTCTTTACGACGATATCGGCGCCGCGTTCACAGCGGTTGCCTGAGATGAAGCGGCGTTCGTCGTTGAATTTCATGACCGTGAGCAGACAGTTGTTGGGGCATTTGCCGCAATGGCGGAAGGTCTTCCGATAGCGGAAGGAATCCAGCTCCGCTTTGGCGATGAGAGAGGAAACGTGACCTTCGGGGCAGCGTTCCAAAGCGATGATGGCGGCGCCGTAAGCGCCCATCAGGCCGGCGATGTCGGGGCGGACGATCTCTCTGCCCGTTTCTTTTTCAAAGCTGCGCAGCACGGCTTCGTTGTAAAAGGTACCGCCCTGAGCCAGGACCTTGCTGCCGTATTCTTCGGGGCGTCGGATCTTAATGACCTTATAGAGGGCGTTTTTAATGACGGAATAGGAAAGCCCCGCGGAAATGTCCTCAACGGTAGCTCCTTCCTTTTGAGCCTGTTTGACCTTGGAATTCATAAAGACGGTGCAGCGGTTGCCGAGATCCGTCGGTTTTTCGGAATGGATGGCCTTTTCGGCGAATTCGCTGACGCTCATATCGAGACTCTTGGCGAAGGTTTCGATGAAGGAACCGCACCCGGAAGAACAGGCTTCGTTTAAAATGATGCTTTCGATCACGTTGTTTTTGATGCGGATGGCCTTCATGTCCTGGCCGCCGATATCGAGAATGAATTCCACACCGGGGAGAAAATGGTTGGCGGCCTTATAGTGGGCCATCGTTTCCACCTCACCGATATCGGCCTTGAGCGCCGATTGGATAAGCGCTTCGCCGTAGCCGGTAACGGCGGCATTGGCGATGCGGGTATTTTCCGGCAGCCGATCATAGATCTCTTTCAGGATCTTGATACAGATATCGAGAGGTTCTCCCTTGTTGTTTTCATAGTGGGAGAAGAGGACGTTCTTTTCGCCGTCGATCAAAACGGCCTTGGAGGTGGTGGAACCGGCGTCGATGCCGAGATAGAGATCGCCTTCGGCTTCTTTCAGGGGTTTCGTGCCGACTTTGGCTTTGCCGTGACGCTCTCTGAAGGCGGCCAGCTCCGCTTCATCTTTAAAGAGGGGTTCCAGTGCTTTTCTGGTAAAGCCGTCGCTGTCTTTTAACGCGCTCAAACGCTGAATATAGTCGGAGATCAGGAAAGTTTTCCCGCTGCCTTCTTCCTCGCAGGCGAGGGCACAGCCGTGGGCTACGTAATAATGGGCGTTTTCCGGCAGGATCGCCGCGTCGTCGCTGAGATCGAGGGTGCGGATGAAGGCCTTTCTGAGCTCGGGCAAAAAATGCAGGGGACCGCCGAGAAAGGCGACGTTGCCGCGGATCGGCTTGCCGCAGGCGAGACCGCTGATGGTCTGATTGACCACGGCCTGAAAGATCGAGGCCGCGATATCTTCCTTTGCCGCGCCCTGATTCAAGAGGGGCTGGATATCGGTTTTCGCGAAAACGCCGCAACGGGAGGCGATGGGATGGATGACCTTATAATTTTTGGCCAGCTCATTTAAGCCCATGGCGTCGGTCTGCAGCAGCAGCGCCATCTGATCGATGAAAGCGCCGGTGCCGCCGGCGCAGGCGCCGTTCATGCGCTGTTCCATAACGCGGCCGAAATAGGTGATCTTGGCGTCTTCGCCGCCGAGTTCGATAACGACATCGGTTTGGGGGATAAAGTGTTCCACCGCTTTGGTGCAGGCGATCACTTCCTGATAAAAGTCGACGTTCATACGTTCGGCCAGACTGAGGCCGCCGCTGCCGGTGATGGCGAGCTTGAGTTCCATGTCGCCGACGGCTTCAAGAGCCTGTTTCAAAACGTCTTCCACCGTGGCGCGGACATCGGAAAAATGCCGCTGATAACAGCGGAATATACATTCATCATTTTCATTCAAAAGAACGACCTTTACGGTTGTGGAACCGATATCAAGGCCCAATCTGGAATATTTCTTTCTGTTTCCCAAAACGGTTCGCTCTCCTCTTTTGACCATTTTTTCCTATGAAAAACATTATACATCAAAAATCGGAAAAAATCCATTGACAAATATAAGGAAAATTTATTTTTAAAGTTTTTTTTGTTCAACGTGAAAAGGATTTGAAAATCTTTCCGCTCTTCCTCTTCCCATGTCCTCATTTTTTTGCTATAATATTATTTTGAAGGAGTTTCCATGAAAGCGATCATTGCCCATCCCAATTTGGATTTTGACGCCCTTGCCTCCATGGCCGCGGCGCAGAAACTGTATCCCGATGCCGTCCTCGTTACCGTCGGCAAATTACGGAGCGGCGTCAGGGATTATCTCGCCATTCACGGAAGCTTTCTTGAAATCCGCAACTACATTGATAAAAAAGAGATCGATACCCTGATCATGGTCGACACCCGTTCCGAAAAACGGCTTCAGGAATTTAAAGAGGTGCTGGACAACGATGATCTGCGGGTCATCGTTTACGATCACCACGAAAACGCTGATGATGATATCGAAGGCGCTCAGATCCATTTTGAATCCCTCGGCGCCAATGTGACCCAATTGGTGGAAAGAATCAGAGAGCGGGGGATCGAGATCTCCCCCCGGGAGGCGACAACCTACGCCCTCGGCATCTATGACGATACCGGTTCACTGCGCTTCGCTTCCACCACCGTTCGGGATGTAGAGGCCGTTGCCTATCTGCTTTCGAAGGGCGCGAATCTCGGTGTCATCAGCGAATATTCGGCGACGAGTCTTTCCGCGGAACAAAATGAATTGTTTACGCTGCTGCTCAGACAAAACCGCATTCGCAGGGCGGAAGGGGCGGAGATCCTTTTCGCCTGGGCCGAGCGGGATCGTTTCATCACCGATCTGGCGACGCTGACGATGAAGCTGAAGGAAACCTTCTCCGTCGACGCGGTCCTCGTTGCCGTCCGCATGGAGCGGCGCGTCTATATCGTCGGCCGCAGCGGTCTTCACGAGCTTGATCTCAGGGAAGTCCTTGCCGACTACGGGGGAAAAGGTCATCAAATGGCCGCTTCCGCCATGTTGAAGGATGTTTCCGTTCCCGTGAAGTCCCTCATCGCTGATTTGGAAAAGGCGGCCTTTGCCCACATTCGCCCCGCGTTGAAGGTCAAAGATATCATGACCTCCCCCGTGAAGACGATCGACGATTCGATCACCGTCAACGAAGTCGGCGAATATCTCGTTCGCTACGGTCATTCCGGTTTCCCCGTGATGCGTGACGGCAAATTATGCGGCATAATCACCCATCGCGATATCGAAAAATGCAAATATCACGGTCTCGGCAACGTACCGGTGAAAGGCTATATGTCCTCCCACCCGGTCACGGTCGGAGAGAATACTTCCGTCTCTGAGGCGCGCAGGATCATGGTAGACAAAAACATCGGCCGTTTGCCCGTTCTCGATGACGGCGGCAATCTCGTCGGTATCGTGACCCGCAGCAATATGCTGGAACCGGTATACGGCGCGGAAGCCAAAGGCGCTCATCGCCTGACCTATACTTTCAACAACGGCGAAGACGTGATCTCCCTTAGGGAAGAGCTGAAAAAAGCGCTGCCGGATATGATGTACTCGGCGCTGAGACGCATCGCTCTTCTTGCCGATGAGCTCTCCGTTCCCGCCTATCTCGTCGGCGGACTCGTCCGCGATCTGCTGCTGGGCAAAAGAAATATCGATCTCGATATCGTTGTCGAAGGCGACGGCAT
>CACXDX010000182.1 GCA_902766525.1 uncultured Bacillota bacterium
AAGCTCCATCACAGGACAGTGGTACGCAAAAACCCGAAGGGTTTCTGTGGTCAGATGAAAAATGAAGTATGTCTTCGCAGTGACCCGGCCGATCCATGCACCCATCGGAAGAACATGGAGCAAAAAAAGTTCGTGATGAACCCTTTTTTATTTCAAAGCGTCGAGGTACGCTTCGACGCCGTGGATCACCGCGGCGCCGTCACCGACGGCGGTGGCCACCTGGTAGACCTTTTTGCTGCGCACGTCGCCGACGGCGAAAAAGCCTCTTCGTTCCGTGGCCATGTTTTCATCGGTGAGGATGCGGCCCTTTTCGTCGACGGGGACGAGGCCGTCGCAGTAGGCGGTGTTCGGCGTCGTGCCCAGAAAGATGAAAACGCCGTCGACGGGGAGCTCCCGTTCTTCGCCCTTTTGTTCGACGCGGATGCCCTCCACGAGGTCGCCGCCGTAAATCTCCTTCACTTGGGCGTTTAAAACAAATTCGATCTTCTCATTGTTGCGCGCCGCCTCGACGAGGACGCGCTGGGCGCCGAAGCCCTCTCTGCGGTGGATCAGCAGGACCTTTTCGGCGAAGCGGGAGAGGAAGGCGGCCTCCTGCATGGCGGTGTTGCCGCCGCCGAGGACGGCGACGGTCTTGTTTCTGTAGAGGGGCCCGTCGCAGGTGCCGCAGTAGGAAACGCCGCGGCCGACGAATTCCTTTTCCCCCTTAAAGCCGATCTTTTTGGGCTGAGCGCCGGAAGCGGCGATCAGCGCTTTGGCCGTAAATTCGCCCTGGCTCGTCTTGATCTGCCAGGGGCCGTGAGGGGAGGCGACGGATGCCACCTCGGCCTGAATGATCTCGGCGCCCCACTTTTTGGCCTGAGCCGAAAAGCGTTCGCCCAGCGTGAAACCGTCGATGCCCTCGGGGAAGCCGGGGTAGTTTTCGATCAGCTCCGTGGTCGTGGTCTGGCCGCCGGGAAGGCCCGGATCGGCGACGATGACGTGATGACCGGCGCGGGCGCCGTAGATGGCGGCGGTGAGGCCGGCGGGGCCGGCGCCGATGATGAAGATATCGCAATGCATAAGATCGCTCCTTTTTTTCTTTTTTCTTTAGGATGCGCCGCGGCGGCGGTTTTTATCGCCGCGCCGCGTTTTTTTCCTCCCGGTAAGGGCAGGCGCTGTTGCAGTCGCCGCAGCATGAGCCGCAGCCGCCTCTCCGTCTGTTTTTGGCGAGGCGGATCACGACGAGGATGACGGCGAAAAGCAGGCACAGGGCGATGACGATACTGAAAAGATTCATTTACCCCACCCCCAAAAGCAGGCCGACGGCGCGCACCAGCAGGGCGCAGAGCCAGGCCACACCGCATTGGAAGACGACGACGAACAGCGCCCATTTGGCTCCCAGCTCCCGCTTGACCGAGGCGATCGCCGCGACGCAGGGCGTATAGAGCAGGCAGAAGGTGAGCAGGGAGGCGGCGGCGAGAGGCGTCAGCATCGCCGTCAGTTCCGCGGCGGAGCCGAAGAGCACCGCAAGCGTCGAGACGACGCTCTCCTTGGCGATAAAGCCGCTGATCAGCGCCGTGGTGATCTGCCAGCTGCCGAAGCCCAAAGGCCTGAAGATGGGCGAGAGCACCCCGGCCAGGGAAGCTAAGATGCTGTCTCTGCCGTCGGCGACGATATTGAAGCGGAAATCGAAGGTCTGCAAAAACCAGATGATGATGGTGGCGATGAAGATGATGGTAAAGGCCCGTTCCAGAAAGTCCTTGGCCTTATCCCAGAGCAGGCGCAAAACGTTTTTGGCCCCGGGCAGGCGGTAGTTGGGCAGCTCCCTGACGAAGGGCACGGCTTCCCCGCGGAAGAGGGTCTTTTTAAAGAGCAGCGCCGTCAGCACGCCCACGGCGATGCCGCCGAAATAGAGGGCGCACATCACAATGCCGCCGTGAGCCGGAAAGAAGGCGGCGATGAAAAAGGCGTAGATCGGCAGCTTGGCCGTGCAGCTCATGAAGGGCGTGAGCACGATGGTGAGCTTGCGGTCGCGTTCCGAGGGCAGGGTGCGCCCGGCCATGATCGCCGGCACGCTGCAGCCGAAGCCGATCAGAAGCGGCACGATGCTGCGGCCGGAGAGGCCGATCCTGCGCAGCAGCTTGTCCATGACGAAGGCCACCCGGGCCATGTAGCCGCTGTCTTCCAGCAGGGAGAGGAAGAAAAACAGGGTGACGATGATGGGCACGAAGCTCAAAACGCTGCCGACGCCGGTGAAAACGCCGTCGACGACGAGGGAATGCAGGATCGGATTGACGTGCCAGGCAGCGAGCAGCGCGTCGGCACCCTCTGTGAGCTGCCCGATGCCGCTTTCCAGCAGCCGCTGCAAAAAGGCGCCGATGACGTTGAAGGTCAGCAGGAAAACGGCGGCCATGATCAGAACGAAGGCCGGGATCGCCGTGAAGCGGCCGGTCAGGATCTTGTCGATGCGGCTGCTGCGGCTCAGGCCGCGGTTTTTGTCGGGCTTCACCACGGTCTCGGCGGCGACCTTTTTGATGAAGGCGAAGCGCATATCGGCGATGGCGGCGGCGCGGTCGAGGCCGCGTTCGTCTTCCATCTGGCCGACGATACGCTCGATCATTTCCTTTTCGTTGTCGCTGAGGTCGAGGGCCTCAAAGACGGCGGTGTCGTTTTCGGCCAGCTTGGCGGCGGCGAAGCGCAGAGGGATATCGGCGCGGCGGCTGTGATCCTCGATCAGGTGCATGATGCCGTGGAGGCAGCGGTGAACGGCGCCGCCGTGATCGTTCTTGTCGCAGAAATCGTAACGCTTCGGTTTCTCCCGGTATTTGGCGATGTGCAAAGCGTGGTTCACCAGCTCGTCAACGCCTTCGTTTCTGGCGGCGGCGATGGGCACCACGGGGATGCCGAGGATCTGCTCCATCTGATTGATGTGGATGTGGCCGCCGTCGGCGCGGACCTCGTCCATCATGTTGAGGGCCAGGACCATGGGCACGTCCAGCTCCAGAAGCTGCATCGTCAGATAGAGGTTGCGCTCGAGGTTGGTGGCGTCGACGATGTTGATGATGCAGGAGGGCTTTTCCTCCAGGATATAGCGGCGGGAGACCATTTCCTCCCCGGAATAGGGCGAGAGGGAATAGATGCCGGGCATATCGACGATCTCGGTTTCGGGGTGATTTTTGATGGTGCCGCTCTTCTTGTCCACGGTGACGCCGGGGAAGTTGCCCACGTGCTGATTGGCGCCGGTGAGCCGGTTGAAGAGGGTGGTCTTGCCGGAGTTTTGGTTGCCGACCAGGGCGAAGGAGAGGGTCGTCCCCTTGGGCAGGGGCTGTTCGTCCTCTTTGCGGTGGAAACGGCCGCTTTCACCGAAGCCCGGATGCTCGATGCGGACGTGTTCCACGGCAACTTTTTCCTCCTCGTCGGATTCGAGTACGCGGATCTCGATCTGCTCGGCGTCGGCCTTTCTCAGCGTCAGTTCATAGCCGTGGAGGCGCACCTCCAGGGGGTCGCCCATGGGGGCGTATTTGATCAGCCGCAGGCGGGTGCCGGGGATCACGCCCATGTCGAGAAGGTGCTGGCGCAAAGCGCCCTCACCGCCGACGGCGAGGATCTCACCTCTTTGACCCGCGGTCAGTTCAGCTAAAGTCACGGTTTTTCTCCTTTTTCTCTGTTGTCTGTTATGGTTTGATGTGCCTAACTTTTAATTATAGACGCTGTGACGAATTTTGTCAACAGCCCTTTCGCGCGAAAGGGAATATTTTTTTCGGGAAGAAGCCATGCTAAAGAAAAACGAAGGAGAGCGAGAGGGCAATGAAGCCGAAAAACACAACAAAAAGCGAGGGTATGCCCTCTTTGATGTCGCTTTACCGCATCGGCTGCGGCCCCTCGTCCTCCCACAGCATCGGCCCGCAAAGAGCCGCCCGCCGCTTTCTGCGCCGCTGTCCCGACGCGGAAAAATACCGCTGCGTCTTTTGCGGTTCGTTGGCTCAAACCGGCAGAGGCCACCGCAGCGACGCGGCGGTGAAAAGCGTCTTTGCCCCCAAAGTGTGCGAGGTCGTCTTCGACAAAAAGAGAAAAGACCTGCCCCACGTCAACACCATGATCTTTTCCGCTTATCGGAAGGGCAGAGAGATCGACCGGGCCGTGGCCTTGAGCGTCGGCGGCGGCAGCATCGTCTTCGACGGCGCAGCAGAGGATGAAAAAAGCGTCTACCCCGAAGCAAGCTGGCGGGAGCTGGCGATAAGCTGTGAAAGGCTCCGCCTCGATCCCGGCGAATACGTCTTTTACAGGGAAGGTCCGCGGATCGGGGATTATCTGAAGCGGATCAGAGCGGCCATGTTCGCCGCCGCGGAACGGGGCTTAAAGAAGGAAGGGATTCTTCCCGGCGGTCTCATGACCGAGCGCAGAGCCAAAAAGCTGCTGTCGCTGAAAGGCCACGAAGTCGCCGCCTATGCCTTCGCCGTCGCCGAGGAAAACGCCGTCGGCGGTGTCGTCGTCACGGCGCCCACCTGCGGCAGCGCCGGCGTTCTCGCCGCCGTTCTCTATGAGGGGGAGCAAAAGCGGGCATGGGGCGAAGAGGAGACGGTGCGGGCCCTCGCCGCCGCCGGCCTCGTCGGCAATGTGATCAAAAAAAACGGTTCCGTATCCGGGGCGGAATGCGGCTGCATGGCCGAGATCGGCAGCGCCTGCGCCATGGCCGCCGCGGCCCTGGCCTTTTTAAAGGGAGGCGGCCCCGATATCATCGAGACCGCCGCCGAGATCGCTCTCGAGCATCATCTCGGTCTCACCTGCGATCCCGTCGGCGGCCTCGTCCAGATCCCCTGCATCGAGCGGAACGGCGTCGCCGCCGAAACGGCGAAGAGCGCCGCGGCTCTCTCCTTTGCCGTCGCTTCCTCGCGGAAGGTCTCCCTCGACCGAGTCATCGCCGTGATGAAAGCCACCGGCGCCGACCTCAAAGCCGGTTATCGGGAGACGGCCGCCGCCGGTCTCGCCGCCTTTCAGGACG
>CACXDX010000183.1 GCA_902766525.1 uncultured Bacillota bacterium
ACCGACAAAGGCGGAAAAGATCAGTGTAACGACGATCAAACCGTAAAGCAATGTTTTTCTCATTTTCATTCGTCCTTTTTGATGAAATATCTTTTTGCCGTTCTCCTGACATTATATCCCCTTTCCCCCTCAGCGTCAAATATGACTCTAACAAAGTAATAAACAAAAACGAGACCCGTTCAAAGGTCTCGTTTTTTTTAATTATCCCGCCCCAAAACAGCCGGGGCAGAAAAACGGCAGATCACATGATCTCGGTACTCTCAACTTTTTCGATAAACGCTTGATTCAGTTTCAGCAAAGGCTTGCGCAGCAAAAGACCGAGAAGAAGCGAGAATACGAAAAAGAGAGAGAGTTTGCCCAAAGAAAGCCAATACGTGTTGGCGTAGAACCCGGCGATACATTCCCGAAATGCCGTCATGCTGTGGGTAAAAGGCAAGAAGGGATAAACCTTCTGGAAAAACTTCGGCACCAACTGAATGGGGAGCGTACCGCCGCTGCCGCCGACCTGAAGCACCATGATAATGACGGCAATGGCTTTACCGATATTGCCGAAAGAAGCGGTCAAAGTATAAAGGAATACCACAAAGATAAAGCTTACGACAACTGCCGTGAAAATAAACCGCAGCGGATGAACACATTGGATCTCGAGGAAGAAAAGCATCCCCAAAGCAACGATAAGACTTTGTACAATACCGATAGCGATAAAGATAAATCCGCGTCCGAAGTATAATTGATAATCTTTCACATCCTCCAGCTCCCGATAGGCTTTGGGAGAAACGAAGACCTTCATCAGAGCAACCATAACGAGAGCACCCACATAGAGGGCAAGAGAGGTATAGAAGGGCGCCATGCCCGAGGCAAAGTTTTCCACGGGATAGATCCTGTTTTCTTCCACCTCCACGGCGGAAGCAAAGATCTCTCCGAGCTGTTCCTCATCACCGTCAACTTTCGTAAGCATGCTTTTCAGCATCCCGTCGTCATCAACGAGGGCAGCATTGATCTTTTCCGTCTTGACGGCGGCTTCACGCAGCAGTTTTTCGGTGTCTGCCAGAGAGTTGTTGGTCGCGTTGATCGCGGCGGTGGCATCAGTGGAAATTTTTTGCATAGACGCCAGATCTTTTTTCAAATCACTTACGATAACGGCGGCGGTTTCACCGGCACGGCTGAGCATTGATTCAAGATCCTTCCATTTCGGACGAACGTCTTTTCTAAAGGTCTCCCTCATCCCGGCAATATCATTCCCGCCGGCGGCAATGACTGCGGAAAGTTCTTTTTGATAACGGCTCACATCCGCCGAAGTCGTCGTCAATTCAGCAGCGCAGCGATTCAGTTCATCCCGCAAATTCTTCAGATGCTGCAGTGTACCGCTTAAATTGGCGTTGAGTCTCCCCAAAGCTGCCTTCAAAGCAATATCTTCATCGGGGATCGCCGCTGCCAGCGCGGAAACGGTCTGTTGGTAATCCTCATAACGATCAATAAGAGCCTGGATATCTCCGGCCGAAGCGCTCATCACTTTGGCAACACTTTCGGCGCTGCTGTCTGCAGAATCAAGAACACCGGAGATCTGCTGATCAACTTTCTTAAAAAGACTTTCCGTATCGGCGATGGCCTTCTCGGTACGATCGGCAACGGCCGAAACATCGGCGCCGAGATCTTTGACATCTTTTCCGCTCCGGGAGAGATCATTCAAATGTCCCCGTGAGCTCTTACTTGTATCCTGCAGCAGGGAATCGACAGTATTCAAAAGAGAGGTGAGGGAGGCATTCATATCACGAAGGGCGGCAACGGTATCGGCGGCGGAAGTAAGTTTGCTGCCGATGGATTTCATCTCCGTATCAAAATCCGCCACAACGGAATCGGCATCACTGTTGTCAAGATAAGAAGCGATCCCTTCCATTGTCTCAACACCGACTTCGGCCACAGTTTTGGCTAAGGCCTTATCGATCTCCTCTTTCAGCATCGCGGCACCTTCATCGGTAACTTTGGCCGCGATCACATTTTTCTTTTCATTGAGATAGTAATCAATTTCCGCCTTTTCCGAGTCGTCATCGAAGATGCCGAACATTCGGCGGCTGAAATCAGCGGGAATAACGAAGGCAGCATAATATTCACCGGCACGCACGCCGTCAATGGCTTCATCCTCGTCAAGGAAAAGCCAGTTGATATCATCGTTTTCCTCAAGTGCCTCAATAATCTTATCACCGATCCTGACGTTGATCGGCAAAACATCGCTGCTGATCCCCTCGTCACTGTTGGCCACAGCAATGGTCATATTGCCGGTATTATTGTAGGGATCCCAAAAAGCGTAGGTACTGAACCAAGCATAAAGAGCGGGAATGATCAAAAGACCGATAATAACGACCCAAGCCAGATAATTATAGCGGAGATGATTCAAATCATTTTTAATAAGCCAAAGGATGTTTTTCATTCTATTCCATCCTCTCCGCGTTCTTCCTCGCGAAGAAGAGCCAATAATTCTTCATCGGAGATTTCCGCTAATTTTTTTCTGTCTTCATAGTTATCGTGGATGTATTCACAGAGAACCAAAAAGAGAGTCAGTATCACCAGAGAGATGATCCACAAAACCAGCACCAACATTTTGGAACCGCTGATAAAGAGCAGGATGAGCAGGAGTAAGGGCAATCCGAGCAGGATAAACCGAAAGACCCGCCGCATCCGTTTATTATAATCGGAATTGAAACTTTCCAAACGCTGTTTTGTCTGCTCGCGAAGACCTTCCCTTCCCGCCAAGATTTTCAAAGCGAACATCATGCGGGTACGATGATGGAAAGAACTGTTTTCCTCTGTGATCATCAGATCCGTATCGCCTAATCTGCGGTCGAAAAGAGCGTTGAGATTAAGGAAAAGCGGCCGCAAAACAACACCGACAACCAGCGCCAGCAGCAAGAAGGAACTAAGAATAAGCATATCCATGGCGAAATGATGACCGAAAACGCCGGCAATGGCTTCTCTCATGGCATTGACACTGTAAGTAAAGGGCAGTACCGGATAGAGAGCGCGGAACAGCCCCGAGGCCATCTCCACGGGATATGTCCCGGAGGAACCGGGAATTTGAAAGATAAGCAAAATGACACATAATGCCTTGCCCACATGGCGAAATGCCACAGCCAAAGCATACATGATATTAACAAAAACAAAGGACGAAAGACAGCAGGCCGCGATAAAGAGCAAAGGATGGACGCATTGGATACCCATCAAGACCAGATCACCGATACCGACGACAAGAGCCTGCCCCTGTCCGATGATGATGAACAGCAGCCAGCGACCGAAATAGCCTTCAACCGTCCGATAGGTCCGGATCTTCTGATCCTTCGCCACCTCCAATTTAAAAACAGCCAACATCATAATACCGCCGACCCAAATAGCCAAACTCGTAAAGAACGGCGCCATGGCGGAACCGTAATCTTTCATCCGGTAAAAGGCGGTGGTTTTCACAGTGATCGGGGAGGAAATAAAATCGGCGATCTTGCCGTCATCAACGACCGCTTTGAGCTCGTTATACTCGGCATATCCCTTGAGCACCGCGAGATCGGCAGCAATACCGTCTATCCGTTTCGCGATGTCATCCAAGGCGGTTTCCGTATCCGCAAGAATTTTTTCCAAATTGTCAAGATCGGTGGAAAGGGTGGTGAGAAGCCCCTTTATCTGCTGAACTTGACCGTCTACCGGTTCCATCAATCCGGAAAGGGTCCCAACCGCGGCACTGACTTCACTCATTGACTTTGTCATTGCGGACCGGAAATTACTGTCAAGTCCTTTTTTTGTCGCACGGAAACGATCCCCGCTGCTCTTCAACAGCGCGGCAATATCGGCCTCGGCACCGACAAGCGAATCGGCAGTGGCATCCAGCGATTTACCGCTCTCCTTCAAGGCATTGAGGATTTCCTGGTGGCGCTGATTTTCATTTTTAAGCTTTGCGATAAGAGACGCGCCGTCATCCGTCGGAAAAGCATTTTGTATCTGCTGCAAATCATTGATGATATTGCCGTTCAAGGTGTTGATCGTTTGCAGCGTTGAAAGGATCCCTTCAAGCCTGCTGTCCGTCTTCCGAAACTTGCCGACGGCAGCACCGAGATCCTCACCGGTAGCAGTTTGAAGCTGATATAAGATCGCATCGGTAGCGGCAAACTCCTCTTCGAGCGCAGCAGCAAGCGCAGCGAAACTGTCATTGCCGGCGGCAATGGTCTTGCTGCCCTGCTGCAATGAAGATGTGGCGCTGTCGGCAGCCGCGGTGACACTATCAAGATTCTTACCGATGCGGCGCAGCTCTGCGCCGCTTTCGTTTGTCAGCTTTTTAAAGCTTTCAACGTTATCATGATAAGCGTTGATATTGGCGGTGATATCATCCAAGTCGCTGATGATTTCAGCATAGAGGTTTTCAACTTTGCTTCCCTCTGTACCCAATTCATTTTCAATATACTTACCCACGGCATCCGCGGCAATAGCGGTACATTCATGATTGATCCGGGATTGGATGGTATCGATGCCGATACCGGCCATAAGCGGGGCAATAGCGTTGATCTTTTCATTGACATAATACTGCAGTGTCGGTCGATCTCCGGGATCCTGCACCAAACCGATGAGATCGGCGCTGAAATCCTCGGGAACAACGATCGCGGCATAGTAATCGCCGGACCGCACCCCGGCAACGGCATCATCTTCCGAAGTGAAGAACCAGCCGAAATCATCATTTTCCTTTAGCACATCCACCAAGGATTCTCCCGCGTTGACATTACCGACAGCATCATCATACGCACCCTGATCATTATTGGCAACGGCAACACGCAGATCCCCAGTTTGGGCATAGGGGTCACCGTAGGCGGAGATATTGAACCATGCATAAAGAGAAGGCATAAAAGCAATGCCCAAAAGAACCAAGATTGCAACGGGCGTGCGAACGATCCTGCCCATATCGCGCAGGAAAATTTGCCAACTGGTTTTAATGATGTTTTTCAGCAGGTTCAAAAACCGCATGGGATTCCTTCTTCCGAAAATGAAACCTCCGCGGGAAAGCGAAAGAATCATTTTCCGTATTAATGATTCGCCGAGCCGTCGTCAAAGGTGATGGCAATCAGTTTATCCGCCGTGACCCCTTGAGGAATACCGACAAAGGCGGAAAAGATCAGTGTAACGAC
>CACXDX010000184.1 GCA_902766525.1 uncultured Bacillota bacterium
AGTCGGAGTGTGGCTCAGCTTGGTAGAGCGCTGCGTTCGGGACGCAGAGGCCGAAGGTTCAAATCCTTTCACTCCGACCAATTTTTTTACCCTTTTACAGGCGGTTTTCCGCCTGTTTTTTTGTTTTGCGGAGAAACGATTTTTATTTTTGGAAATCTGTGTTATAATATGATCAGCGATTAAACAAGATAGGAACACGGCATAGCGGGGGACAGCGCCGATGTTCGGCGCGGCGGCGAGGATGACCGGACGGAAAAGGCCGTGTTCTGTCTTGATGATGGGTCGAAGCGGGAGAACCCGGAATTTAATGAAATGAGGTTATGAAATGACAAAAACGGAAAGTGTTCAAAAAGAAATGATCGCGGCGATGAAGGCCAAAGATAAGGAAAGAAAAGAAAGTCTCACTTTGCTGCTTTCGGCTTTGAAAGCCAAAGCCAAGGATAAGAGAGAAGCGCTCAGCGAAGAAGAAGAAAACGCCATCGTTTTAAAGGAGATCAAGCAGACCAGGGAAACGCTGGAAAGCGCTCCCTCCGACAGAACGGATATCATCGAACAGTGCGAAAACCGTCTCGCCGTCTATGAAGCTTTTGCGCCTCAATTCATGGATGAAGCCGAGATCGAAAAGGTCATCGACGAAACCATGGCGGAACTGGGTCTTTCGGCACCGCTGCAGCCCATGGACAAAGGTAAGATCATGAAGGTTCTGATGCCCAAGGTCAAAGGCAAAGCCGACGGCAAACTCGTCAATAACCTTGTGATGAAACGTTTTTAATGTTTTGATCATAAAAAAGATCTCCGAAAAGAGATCGCGGCAAAAAAAAACAGCCCCCGGATCAGGGGCTGTTTTTTTGGCGGAGAGAACAGGATTCGAACCTGCGAGGCTTTTACACCAACACGATTTCCAGTCGTGCGCCTTAAGCCAAACTCGGCCATCTCTCCAAGATTTCGCAACGGTACCATTATAATAGAGAACGATGGAAAAAGCAAGCCTTTTTTTTAAATTTCCTGCTGACTTTCGATCTTTACCGTGTTTTTATCTTTCCGTGTAGGAGGGTTTCTCGGGCTTTAAAGTGTCGAAAAGGGAAAGATCGAATGTATTTTGCCCGAATGCTTTGCATTTATTCAAAATATATGCTATAATATCAGAAAGATTTAAACTGGGAGGTTCTTTGAATGGAAAAACCGGTGAAAATAACAAGAAAGAAAAGTCGTGTATTCGGATTGGCGATGATCATGGTTTTTGTTTTCATCTTTTGTTTTTCTTCGTTTGTTTCCGCGGAAATGATTCCTGTAACGTTGAAAACATCAAAGGATGATCTCAATATTCGTTCTCAACCCGATACTTATTCTTCGATTCTGACGGTGATCGATAAAGCGGGAACAACGCTTTATCCGGTCGAAAAAACGAGCAGCAACTGGTATAAAGTTCGTTTTGCCGATAATATCTACGGCTATGTTTACAGCTCCTACGTTTCGGACGGAGGTGCCTTGACTTCCTCGGTATCTCTCTTTGCCGGTGCGGCGCTGCGAACGAATGCATCGGCCACCGCTTCCGTACAGCGATTGTTGTCGGCAGGAACGGAGTTGACCATTACCGCTCAGGATGATAAATGGTACGCGGCCAAAGCCTTTAACAATGAACAGGGGTATATCCTCAAGTCTTCGGTGCAGTCTTTTGCCGTTACTTATCCCACGGCGAAATATCCCGACGTCAAAGTCGATGATATTCAGCTTCTTCAGGTTACGGCGACCAGCGTCGTCGCCCGTGCTTCTGCTTCGACTTCGGCAGCATCCGTGGCGACCTACAGTAAAGGCGAACTGCTGACGATCGTTTCTTCCGGCAGCAGCGGCGGCTTTACCTGGTATCAGATCGTTACCCCCGGCGGCGGAACCGGTTATGTCCGCAGCGATTCCGTAAAGACCTATGCCGCTACGGCGCTGAAAGGGAAGAGGATATGTATCGATCCGGGTCATGGCAGTAAAAAACTGGCTACCGATACTCAGATCGATAAGGGGAATATTGGCGTTTCGGGTATGGCGGAAAAGGATGTCAATCTGGCCATTGCCCGATACCTCCAGGCTTATCTGAATAAGGCGGGCGCCAATGTAATCATGACCCGTACGTCGGATACCGGTCTGATGACTCTCGTCGACCGCGCAACGCTGGCCAACAACAGCAAGGCGGATATCTTCATTTCCGTTCATGCCAACTATTCCTCGTCCAATCCTCAAAAAACCGGTACCATCACTTATTACTTTGCCGGCAATTCGGGAACGCCTGTTTCCTCCTCACTTTTGGCCAAGCGGAAAAAATTATCCACATCCATCCAAAACGCGACCGCCAAAGATCTCGGCTTTACCTCTCTGGGAACGGCTTCGGATAACTTTACGGTGCTTGTCCGCACCAACATGGCCTCGGCATTGATCGAAGTCGGTTATTTGAGCAATGCCGGCGAAGAAGCCAAGCTGAAAACCCAAAAATACCAGCTTCTCGCGGCACAGGGGATGTATAAAGGTATTTTGAAGTATTATGAATGATCGGTTTCCATTGTAAAGATCGGGTCATTATGACGTAATGATAAATGAAAAGGACCTTCTCTCATTCTTGAAATGAGAGAAGGTCTTTTTTATCGGATCGGAGATGTTACACTGCGTTTCCCGATCGGAAGCGGCGATCAGCGCGAGCGAACCATGGCAACGGCTTTTTGCCAGCCTTGAATCAGTTCGTTTCTTTCCGTGTGTGAGATCGCCGGTTCGAAAATACGATCGATCTGCTGATTGCTTTTGATCTCGTCGGTGCTGTCCCAGAAGCCCACGGCCAGACCGGCAAAGTAGGCGGCGCCGAGAGCGGTGGATTCCAGATTCAGCGGCCGGAAAACCGTCTTCTGAATGACGTCGGCCTGGAACTGCATGAGAAAATCGTTGGCAGTTGCGCCGCCGTCGACTCTCAGAGCTCTCAGTTTGATTTGACTGTCGGCCGTCATGGCGTTGAGCACGTCATAAGTCTGGTAGGCGAGGGATTCAAGGGTGGCGCGGATGATATGGTTTTTGTTGCTGCCCCGGGAAAGTCCCATGATCATGCCGCGGGCGTACGGATCCCAATAGGGCGCGCCCAAACCGACGAAGGCGGGGACAACATAGACGCCGCCGCTGTCTTTAACTGCTTTGGCGTGCGCTTCGCTTTCCGCGGCG
>CACXDX010000185.1 GCA_902766525.1 uncultured Bacillota bacterium
AGTTAAGGTTGATGGGGAATCCTCAATGGCATGAGGGCTGACCCAGCTTCCGTGGAGACCCATGACTGTGGGGAATTCCTTTTGGTCGAGGAAGGAACTACGGCTTGGGAAAGAACCTGTATTCGGGTGAACTGGGTACAGTGTAGCCTGGCTTGAGTGGTTAAGGTGGAGAACAATAATCCACCCCGTAGGGAAAGGCCAATTTTCCGTCGGTGGTGTCGAAACCGGTACTGCAAAAGAGCCTAAAACAAAGAGGCGCTGTCGAGGAAATCTCCTAGGCCGTTTATATCGATAAAGCTTCACGGGGATTAAAGTGCGGACTAAGTGGCAATCCGGTACCTTTGGGGTCTTCAAGTAAAAGGAAACTGCCTTTTCGGTGACGAAAGGTTTGAAGACGGGAAATCCTTCCGGACCAAAGCCGCAGCGTTTACCCGCGAAGTTGTCACCTGTTTTCTACCTTTGTTTTTGTTCAAAAAAGAAAGAACTGTTTGGAGCTGCCAATTGTCCAATAAAAAAAATGACAGAAAAAAACAAGGTACAAAGAAACGGATCGTTATCGTTTTTTTAGGTACCTTTTTTTGCGCCGTCGGCGTCAGTCTGCTGACCACGTCGGCCGTGCGCAATCTCAGCTTTGTGCCTCTGCTTTTTCTCGTGCTCTTTATCGTCATCGCCGTCGGCGTGATCTTCGACGGCATCGGCGTCGCGGCCCTGGGCGCGGATACGGTTCCCTTCAACGCCCGTTCCGCAAGAAAAGCAGCGGGCGCCGCGATGACGCTGAGGCTGCTGCGCAAGGCGGATTTCGTCGCCAACGTCTGCTGCGACGTCGTCGGCGATATCTGCGGCATCGTCTCCGGTGCTCTCGGCGCTACCCTCGTCGTCATATTGGGGAAGGATCTCTCCGGCACGCTGCTGCTTTCGGCGCTGATGGCCGGTTTGATCTCCGCCCTTACCGTCGGCGGCAAGGCGATCATGAAGGGGATCGCCGTGAAAAACGCCGATAAGATCATGGAATTCGTCGGCCGCGTTCTCGATGTGAAAAACTGGGGCCGATCATAAAGAATCAATGAGCGGAAGGGGAAAAACGATGATATTGGATCGTATTCAAAACCCCGATGATGTAAAAAAACTGAATGAAGAGGATCTTCCGGTCCTGGCAGGAGAAATTCGCTCTTTTATGGTGGATCACGTTGCCGAGACCGGCGGTCATCTCGCGCCCAGTCTCGGCGTGGTGGAGCTGGTTCTGGCCATGTGCCGCGTTTTTGATTTTCCCAGGGATCGGGTGATTTTTGACGTGGGTCACCAGAGCTATGCCTATAAGATCCTCACCGGACGCAGAGAACGATTTGCCGATCTGCGCCGCTTCGGCGGTCTCAGCGGCTTCCCCAAGCGTGAGGAAAGCGTTTACGACGCCTTCAACACCGGCCACAGCAGCACCTCGATTTCGGCGGCCCTCGGCCTCGCCGTCGCCCGCGATCTCAAAGGTGAGGATTATAAGATCATTTCTGTCATCGGCGACGGAGCGCTGACCGGCGGCATGGCCTACGAAGCGCTGAACAACGCCGGCAGCCGCAGAGAAGATCTGATCGTTATTTTAAACGACAATCAGATGTCCATTTCCAAAAACGTCGGCGCCATGGCCAACTATCTGGCCAAGGCCCGTACGGCGCCGCACTATGACCGCCGCAAACAGCATCTGAAGAAAGTGCTGAGCCGCACCGGCGGCGGCGCCAGAGTCCTCAGCGGTATGCGCCGCGTCCGCGACAGCTTAAAAAATCTGATGGTGCAGGGTATGTTCTTCGAAGAAATGGGCTTTACCTATCTCGGCCCCATCGACGGTCATGATCTGCCCCAGATCGAGCAGTACCTTCAATATTGCCGCAACGTGAAGGGGCCCGTGCTGCTTCACGTCCTGACCAAGAAAGGCAAGGGCTATCCCTTCGCGGAACAAGAACCCGACCGCTTCCACGGCATTTCCGCCTTTGACCCCAAAACGGGCAAAACGAAAAACGGCGGCGGCCGCAGCTTCAGTACGGTCTTCGGGGAGACCCTGATCGATCTGGCCAAAGAGGATCCGCGCATCCTCGCCGTGACCGCGGCCATGCCCGACGGGACGGGGCTGAATCCCTTCGCGAAGATGTTTCCCGACCGCTTTTTCGATGTCGGCATCGCCGAAGCCCACGCCGTGACCTACTGCGCGGGCCTCGCCGAAAACGGCATGAAGCCTTGTGCGGCCATCTACTCATCCTTCCTGCAGCGCGGCACCGATCAGATCTTTCACGATGTCGCTCTGCAAAATCTGCCGGTGGTCTTCGCCGTGGACCGCGCCGGTGTCGTCGGGGAAGACGGCGAGACCCATCAGGGGATCTTCGATATCGCCTTACTGCGCGCTTTTCCCAATCTGACGCTGCTCTCTCCCTCGACGGAAAAGGAAATGAAACAGATGTTTCCCTATGCCTTTTCTCTCGATTCCCCCGTTGCCCTGCGCTATCCCCGGGGAAAGGTTTCCGAATGGGATCGTGATTTTGAGCATGAGCCGCTTTCGGACGGCAGGGGGGAGATCGTCAAAAAGGGCAAAGGCGTGGTGCTGATCGCCCTCGGCATCATGATGGACAACGCTCTCGCCGCGGCGGAGATTTTGAAGCAAAAAGGCATCGAAGCGGGCGTCTGCAATCCCCGTTTCGCCTCGCCTTTGAATATTGATTTTTATAAAGAGCTGGCGGAAGAATACGATACCTTCGTTACCGTCGAAGATCACGTCCTCGCCGGCGGTTTCGGCTCCGCCCTGCGTGAACTGATGGCCGCGGCGAAAAGAGATATTCCCGTGGTCAGCCTCGGTTATGATGTGGGGATGGTTCCCCAGGGTAAGAGAGAAGAACTGCTGGCGCGTTACGGCCTCTCCGCCGAAAAGATCGCCGAGCGCGTGGCGGAGATCGAATCAAAATCATGAAAAAGAGACTTGATGTCATTTTAATGGAGCGACAGCTCTTTTCATCCAGGGAGAAGGCACGGTCGGCGATTATGACCGGCAGAGTCCTCGTCGGCGGGAACAAACAGACGAAAGCCGGCTCGATGACGGCGGAAGACGCGAAAATCGAGATCATCGGGGAGGATCCTCCCTTTGTCAGCCGGGGCGGCCTCAAACTGGATAAGGCCGTAAAAGCCTTTTCGCTTTCTTTCAAAGATAAAACGGTCATCGATATCGGCGCTTCCACCGGCGGTTTTACCGACTGCGCTCTGCAAAACGGCGCCAAAAAGGTATATGCCGTCGATGTGGGCTACGGCCAGCTGGCCTGGTCGCTGAGAACCGATGAACGCGTCGTCGTTTTGGAAAAGACCAACGCCCGCTATCTGACGGCGGAACAGATCCCTGAGAAAGCGGATTATATCGTTATGGACGCTTCCTTTATTTCCCTGAAAAAGCTGATCCCGCCCTTGATCCCTTTTTTGAAGGAGGACGGTTTTTTCGTCTCTCTGATCAAGCCTCAGTTTGAGGCCGGCAGGGAAAAGGTGGGGAAAAAGGGGGTCGTCCGCGATCCCGCCGTTCACGTCGAAGTTATTGAAGAGCTGCTGGCTTTCTTTAAAGAGCAGGGCTTATTCCCCCAAAAGCTGACCTTTTCCCCGATCAAGGGGCCGGAAGGCAATCGGGAATATCTGGTGATGATCGGGAAGCGGCCTTCGGAGGAAACGCTGCCCGATGCGGCCGGCCCGGTTGCCGCCGCTTTTGAAGAAATATAAAAAAATAAGATCATTTTATACATTATCCTCTTTACAGCAGGGATAAAATAATGTATATTATTGATATCAGAGGTTTGAACAATGAAAAAAATCGGCGTTTTGGCCAATCAAAAAAGAGATGTGGAAGCCGTGCATCGACAGATCGTCGCTTATCTCACGGAAAAGCAGTGCCGCGTCACGGTGCCGGATATGCCCTATGATGTGGTCGATCCGGATTTTCTCGCTCGTTTCATGGAAGACCGGGGCCGTCACTGCGATTGCCTGATCGTTCTCGGCGGCGACGGCACCATCCTTTCCGTTGCGGGGCAGGCCGCTCGTTTTTCGGTGCCGATTTTCGGTATCAATCTGGGTCATCTCGGATTTCTCTCCGAGGTCGATCCCGGAGAAAAACTGTTTTCGGCTCTTTCCGCCGTCGTGGAAGACCGATGCACTTCGGATGAACGCATGATGCTTCGGATTCGGGTCTTCGAAGGGGACACGCTCTGCCGGGAATATCACTGTCTCAACGACTGTGTTTTGTCAAAGCCCTCTTTTCACGGCTTGATCCATATCGATGCCTTTATTGACGACAAAGCCTCGCTTTCCTATAACGGCGACGGTCTGATCGTCGCGACGCCGACGGGGGCTTCGGGTTATTCCCTTTCCTGCGGCGGTCCTCTCGTTTCTCCGGAGATGGATGCGATGATTCTGACGCCGGTTTCTCCCCACAGCCTTTACAGCCGTTCCATTGTGATCGACGCCGATCGTGAAGTGCTGCTCAGAGCCGATAAGGAAAAGGGACGCTGCATGCTGAGTATGGACGGGATGACCTCGTCGATGCCGGTAACAGCCAACCACGCGGTCCGTGTCAGCCGTTCCTCTTTAAAAACGACCTTTCTGCGTTTGAACGATCGTTCCTTCTTCCACGTGCTCAATGAAAAGCTGAGGGACCGCTCATGAGCGAGTCGATCCCGCGGGTCTGTGATCTGATCCGGCGGGAAGCGCTGAAGCTCCTCACCGACGGCAGCGTCGCCGTCGACGCTACCGTGGGAAACGGTCATGATACTCTCTTTCTCTGTGAAGCCGTCGGCGAAAGGGGGCGCGTATACGGTTTCGATATCCAGCCCGTCGCGATCGAGCGCACCCGGGAGCGATTGCGCGAGGCCGGCCTTGCCCAAAGAGCGCGGCTGATCCTCGGCAGTCATGAGCGCATGGCCGATCATATCGGGGCGGAAAGCGCCGATGTGATCCTCTTCAATCTCGGTTATCTGCCCAACGGAGATCACACCGTCATAACGAAGGGCGAGATCACCGTCGCCGCGCTGAAAACCGCGGTAAATCTGCTTAAAACAGGCGGCGCCGTTTTCGTCGCGATTTATTGGGGCCATCCCGGCGGAAGAGAGGAGAAAGAAGCCGTGGAAGCTTTCGCCGCGTCGCTTCCTTCGGACCGGTTCGATACGGCGGAGATATCCTTTCCGAATAAAAACAAAGCGCCGCTGGCGCTGATAATACAAAAAAAATGAGGTAAATACGATGGGAACAAAAGCATCCAGACAGAAAATGATCCAGAAGATCATTGAAAAAGAAGAAATCGGTACCCAGTTTGATCTGGCCGAACGTCTGAAACAGCACGGTTTCAACGTGACTCAGGCCACGGTTTCCCGGGATATCAAGGAAATCGGTCTGATCAAAATTCCCGTGGAAGGGAATTTTTCCAAGTACAGTATGCCTGTGAATATTTCCGTCGGCAACATCGCCGAGCGCATGCGGCGTATGTTCATTGACAACGCGGTTTCCGTCGAAAAGGCGGAAAATCTCATCGTCATCAAAACGCTGCCCGGCACGGCTCAGGGGCTCGCCGCCTGTCTCGATCAGTGCGGCTGGCAGGAAATCGTCGGCTGCATCGCCGGGGACGATACCATCCTGATCATCGCCAGAGACAGACAGGTGGTGCAGGATGTGATCCGCCGCTTTGACGCTTTGATGGATTAAATAAGAGAAACGGAGAAAGATTCCATGTTGGCTGAGCTCGTTGTGGAGAATTTCGCTCTCATAGAACATCTGCAAATGGAATTTCATACGGGTCTGAACATCATCACCGGTGAGACCGGTGCCGGTAAATCTCTGCTGACCGATGCCGTCGGCCTGCTCCTCGGCGGCAAAGGCGATCGCGAGATGATTCGGCGCGGGGCCGGAAAAGCTCTGATTGAAGGGGTATTTTCGGGCCCTTTTTCTGATGGCGCCGCGAAGTTTCTCGCCGAAAACGAGATGGATGAGGATACGATCATCATCCGCCGGGAGATGAACGGCGAAGGCAAAAACGTCGTCCGCGTCAACGGCCAAAGGGTGACGCTCTCCTTTTTGGAGCGGCTCGCGGCGAAGCTGATGAACATTCACAGCCAGACGGAGCATTTCGCCCTCTTCAAAGAAGAAGAACAGCTGGCGCTCCTCGACCGTTTCGGCGGCAAGGGGCTGCTTAAGCAAAAGGATGAAGTGGGAAAGGCCTATTTCGTTTGGCAGGAAAAGAAGAAGGCTCGGGAAAATCTGGAAAGAAAGACCGCCGACAAGGAAGAGCGCCTCGATTATCTGCGTTTCCAGCTGAAAGAGATCGAGGGACTTCATCTCTCCGCGGGAGAGAAGGAGGAACTGCTCGGCGAAGGTAAGCTGCTCTCCACCGCTTCTTCCCGCTACGAGGAGGCGCAGAACGTCTACGTTTCGTTAAACGGCGGGGAATACGGTTCCGCCGTCGATGACGTCTGCCGCGCCGCCGAAGGGCTCAAACGCATCGCCGAAGCTGATGACACCCTCTTAAA
>CACXDX010000186.1 GCA_902766525.1 uncultured Bacillota bacterium
GGCCTTTTCACCGGGATTAAAGCCGTTGATGCTGTTGTGGAATTTTGCCAGCATCTTCGCGAATTCACGGTCTTCGCCGGGGGTCATTTTGGTATTGATCCAATCGTAGTCGTCATCACCTTCGAGGAACGTATAGACGGCGAAATAACGGCGAATACGTTTCCCTTCTTTTTCTTCTTCCAACTGAACGAAGGAATCTCCGGCCACGGTACGAATGACATTGGAAATATCGCTGCCCATACCGTTTGCGGCCGCATATTCGACCAGTTTATGTTCGACGGTAATATCCGCGGCGGTGGCATTTTTGTTAAATTTACGTACGAAATAATCTTTCAGGTTACCTTCCTGATCGCGAATGATGACGCCGAAAGCACGGTTGGTATATCCGCCGAAGATTTCATAAGCGTCAACGATTTCACCCAGATGATAATAATGATCCATCAGGTGATTCAACTGGCTTCTGCACATGGCCATCTGAGACGTGCCATGAAGTTCGTCAATAATATTCTTCACAACAACAAATTTGGATCGCATGGCGCCGAAATCATCGGCATTGACTTCTCTTAATCTAAGTTTCCCTTCAATGTTCATATGGTAACCTCCTTACATAAACAAACCCAAGTAAAATGAAATAAAAAACCTCAGCCCCTTTTACCGAAAAAAAGGCTTATTTGTCTGTGCCGACAAAGCTTTTTCCACGGGCGGCTTTGATGAAACATATAACACCGGATTTGTGTAAATTTTATATTCATATTATAATACATCTTTTTAAAAAAATAAAGCAAATTATTTGACTAAATTAAAATTTCTGTCTTTTTTTTAAAAGAAAAATTTTTGCACAAAAAATTTAAAAATTTTTGAACAATTTTTTTATATTTTCATATCGAAAAAAATACTCTTTTTTGTTATAATGCAAAATAGCGTCGACGCACACGTCGACTAAGAAAAAATTTAAGGAGAGAACAAAGAACATGGCAGAAATCAAATGTGAAGGATTAAACCCCGGCGAACAGGAAATCATTCAGGAAATGACGGACAAACATTTCGGCAAAGATTACCAGGATATCGTCCGCATCACCTATATGCCCGGAGGTCTCACCAACAGAAATTTCCGCGTTGAATTTGAAGATGGCAGCCACTATGCCTACCGTATTGCCGGCGAAGGAACCGCCGAATATCTGAATCGTCCCGCCGAACATCACGCCGTCGGCGCCGTCAAAGATCTGAAGATCAGTCCGAGCTATCATTGGTATGACGAATCCACCGGTTCCAATATCTGTGACTTCTGCGAAGGCCCCACCATGCACAAACCGGATTTCCAGACTCGTTCCGATCTTTTAAAACGCGCCGCCGAGATCCTCAAAAGCTATCATAACAGCGACATCGAACTGATCGGCGCTTTCGATCCCCTCGTGGAAATCAAATCCTATATCCAGTGGCTCAAAGACAACAACTGCCCCCGTTACTACGACGGCATGGAAAAACTCGTGACCACCCTGGAAAAAGTTGACGAACAGTTTCAGAAGAATCCTCCGAAGAAAGTCTGCTCCCACAACGACGTTCTTTCCGAAAACTTCATCTATGATGAAGAAAACGATAACCTCCAGCTCATCGACTGGGAATACTGCGGCATGAACATCTATAACTTCGATATCGCCGCGATCATCGTGGAAAACGCTTTGAGCCCCGAAAAAGAAGAAGAATTCCTCGAATACTATTATGGTGCCAAACCCACCGAACGTCAGAAAGCCGACGTCCTCGTCGGTAAATTCCTCATGGATGCCCTCTGGTGCCCCTGGGCTCTCGTTCAGATGGTTTCCAAACCCGACGAAGAAGATTTCTACTGGCAGTATGGTCTCGACCGCATCACTCGCTGCAACCAGTACATGGCTGATCCCAACTGGGACAAATATGTTGAATTGATCGGCCAGCCCGAATGATATTCATTATTTGACCTTTCATCGTATAAGCCCCGGCTCTCCATTACAGAAGAGCCGGGGCTTTCTTTCGCATCGGTTTAAAATAAAAAAAACTGACGTTCCATGACCCGAGACCATAACGTCAGTTTTTTCTGTTATGAAAACAATTTATTTTCTGTTGATCATCATATCGAGGTATTTATTCCAATTCGGATTTGCCATATGTTTCAAGCATCTTCTTACGCGAACATAACCCCAATCCCAGTAGTCATCACGTTCGTCAACTTTGGTAACACTCTGAACGAGAGCCCAGGGGATCCAGAGACCGTCCATGAGGAATTTACCGATGAGGACTTCCGCGCGCTGCTGTTCCGTGGGTTCACCGCCGAAGTAAGCGCGAATGGCGACTTCTTCCATTTCTTCTTCCATATCGTTTTCGCTGATGAGAGCCGCAAGGTCGAAGAAATAGTAATTCATGCCGCAGTATTCCCAGTCGATGACTTCCATCTTGTCGTTGGGTCTGTCATAGATGAAATTGGCGGCGAGGCAGTCATTGTGGCAGCTGACGAGAGGATAAGGATTTGCTCTGAAAGCTTTTTCGATCTGGCCGTATACTTTATCGAGATCTGCAAGCTCTTCATAAAAACGGGTCCAGTTATTGTCTTTCAAATATTTGTAGTAGCCGACACGTTCCGCAAAGGGATCAAAAACATAGCTGAGTTTCAAACCGCTGGTATGAATTTTCCGAACGAGAGCAGCAGCATGCTGCACGACATCCTCTTCTTCTCTGAAGTTGGGTTCATGCATGGTTTCGCCTTCAACGAAACGGCAAATGTTGGAGCCGGTGGATTCATCATACCAATAAAACTGAGGGCTGGTACCGCAAATCTGGGCTTTGGCAACGGCATCATGTTCGCAGGGACGATTCAGATATTCGGCAGTTCCTTCGCCGGCAATACGGAAAGCATATTTCTGACCGTTATCGTATTCAACTTTAAAGTTACGATTTGTCAGACCGCCGGGCATATGGGTTACAGCGATAATCTTCTGATTTTCATCAAACATCTGATCGGAAATTTCCTGGATGATCTTTTCTTCGCCGGGTTTCAAACCTACATACTTTACTTCTGCCATTTTTGTAAGTTACTCTCCTTTATCATTGTTTTTTTATAAAATGCCCTGAATCTTTCAAGCATCTCCTCGATGATGAAAGAAACAAGGCATTTCATTACATATTATGCTGTCTTACGCTTTTTCAGCGGCACGACGTTCGGCATATTCCGCGGTTTCTTCTTCGAGGATGCGGTTGAGTTCTTTCTGGGTTTCTTCAGGAAGAGGATCGGCGACTTTCTGGTTTTCAAGAAGATCGATGGCGACTTCATAGGAACGGTCAACGATATCTTTACCGCCTTGAGCCATCCAACCGTCGAAGTTGTTGCGGTCAAATACTTTGGCATCGGGTTTGGACAGTTTTCTGAAGTTCTGGAAGGTATGCATATGAGAAACAAATTCGCCGCCGGGGCCGACTTCGGCAATAACGTCAACGGCAAGATGTTCATCATCAACGGGAACACCTTCCACGGTCTTCAGGACCATACCGACCATTTCATGCTGCATGACGAGCTGAGCAAAGTCCCAGGTAATCCCATTTTCGAGCATCCCGATACCATAGATCATGTTGGCACCTGCCAACGCGGGAATGATAGCGGTCAAAGTTGCTTCGTGGGCGGACTGGGCATCGAGGCATTTGGAGTCGCACTACCCACCCGCTACCCAGCTGGGAACTTTGTAGAACTGAGCCATCTTCGCAACAAAGGCGGAGAACAGAGCCAATTCGGGGCTGCCGACGCAGGAAACGGTGGTGCTGAGGTCCATCATCGCAGTGGAGGAACCGTAAACCATCGGAACACCGCGTTTGATCAACTGACCGAGGACGAACATGCTGACGACTTCGGCGTTGTGGGTAACCATGGTACCGGCCAGATGGACGCAGGTAGTACCGCCGGCCATACCGAGAGGATTGATTTTTACGGGGATACCCAGGCGAGTGGCATAGATCAAAGCGTCAGTGGCGCCCTGAGCTTGTACCAGCGGGCTGATCGGGTCGGTAGAAGTACCGAAGAAAGGTCTTTCTTTGAATTTTTCTTCACTGCCGGCAACAACAGAACCCATCTTAAAAGCAACTTTGATGTTGTTGGGGTCATGCATGCCGATGTAACCGGGTTTCGTGGTGTTGTTCAGGAAAGCATTCAAAACGTGAAGCTGACCGACATAGGGATCGACGTCAGCGGGAACGATGTTTCTTTCAAAGACAACGATATTGTCCATATGGTCGATCATCGTTACGGAGCTGTACAGGTCGTCCTTTGTGGGCGGACGGCGTTTTCTCGTATAAGGATCGATAACGTTAAGGGCTTCACCGAAGTTAACAAAACCGGTGCGGCCGGATTCGCAATACCAATCTTTCTTGGGATCTCTACCGGTGCAGCGGAAATTCGGGGGAGCAACTCTCATCGAATCTTCAACGAGCCATGCGGGAATCTTGACGATATGGGTTTTTTCGTCGACTACGCAGCCGGCATCCCCAAAAATCTGTCTCGCTTCTTCACTTTCGCATTTAATCCCGACGTTCCAGAGAACATCCAATGTTGCCAGATGGACTTCGAAAAGTTCATCATCGGTGAACATGTTCAGACCGAGTGCGGGATTTTTTGATGTGTTTGTTAATAAACCTCTTGCCAAAAAAAACACCTCCATTTGATTTTCGGGTTGATTTTATCAATCAATCTCCGTTTTAAATCTATAAAAGCATTATACAATAAAAATAAACAAAACGCAAGAGAAAAATACAAAAAATTTTTTTGGAGCGCAATAAATTAAAACTTATAATGAACGTTTCCGAAAAAAACGAATTTGCCCGGATATCCCTGAAATACGGGTATTTTTCACAAAATAGAAAATTATATATAAAAAAAGATCCCAATGCTGCCATTGGGATCTTCTTTTTTGCACTTAAAAAACTCAGCGTTTGGCCAGTTCTTCGTTTTTGTCCGCTTCCGCTTCTTCCAGCATCGCATGGAGCGCTTTCCGGGTTTCTTCGGGAAGGGGCATCTTGGGTTTGCCGTTTTCGATCATATCGATGGCCTTTTCGTAGGAACGTTCGACGATATCTTTGCCACCCTGGGCCATCCAACCGTCGTAGTTGTTTCTGTCGATGATGTTCGAAGGCTGCGACAAATGTTTGAAGTTCTGGAAAGTATGCATATGAGAGATGAATTCACCGCCGGGGCCGACTTCGGTGATAACGTCGACAGCAAGATGTTCATCATCAACGGGAACACCTTCCACGGTCTTCAGGATCATCTTCATCATTTCATCTTCCATGACGAGCTGAGCATAGTCCCAAGTAATACCGTTTTCCAACATACCGATACCGTAGATCATGTTGGCACCTGCCAACGCGGGTACGAGAGCGGTAAGCGTTGCTTCATGAGCGGCCTGGGAGTCAACACACTTGGAATCGCACTACCCGCCCGCTACCCAGCTGGGAACTTTGTAGAACTGAGCGATCTTCGCGACAAAGGCGGAAATCAGAGCCAATTCGGGGCTGCCGACGCAGGAAACGGTCGTTCTCAGATCCATCATCGCGGTGGAAGAACCGTAAACCATCGGAACACCGCGTTTCAGAGCCTGACCGAGGACGAACATGCTGAGAACTTCGGCATTGTGGGTAACCATGGTACCGGCCAGATGGACACAGGTCGTACCGCCGGCGAGACCCATCGGATTGATCTTAACGGGAATACCGGTCTTGGTAGCGAGAATCAGAGCTTCGGTTGCACCCTGAGACTGAACGAGGGGGCTGATCGGGTCGGTGGAAGTACCGAACCAGGGTCTTTCTCTGAATTTTTCTTCACTGCCGGCAACAATGCCACCCATTTTGATGGCGTATTTAACATTCTGAGGATCATGCATCCCGATATACGCCGGTTTTGTGCTGTTGTTGAGGAAAGCTTCCAAAACATAAAGCTGACCTACATGGGGATTTACTTCTTTGGGAACGATATTTCTTTCGAAAAGAACGATAGAATCGAGATTGTCGATCATCGTGACCGAATTCCAAAGGTCATCCATGTTGGGATTTCTGCGTTCGCGGGTATAGGGGTCGATAACGTTGACCGCTTCACCGAAGTTGACAAAACCGGTACGACCGGCTTCGCAATACCAATCATTCTTCGGATCTCTCGCATAAGCGCGATAGTTCGGGGGAACAGTGTTGATCGCATCTTCAACGAGCCATGCAGGAATCTTGACGATGTGGGAAGCTTCATCCACGGTGCAGCCGATACCCGCAAAGATTTCTCTTGCTTCTTTACTTTCGACCTTAACACCGACGTTCCAGAGAACATCCAATGTTGCCAGATGGACTTCAAACAGTTCATCATCGGTGAACATGTTTAAGCCGAGAGCAGGGTATTTCGCTGTGTTTGTTAACAAGCCTCTTGCCAAAAAAAACACCTCCATTTGTTTTCCGGATCGATTCAATCAATCAAAATCCGTTTAAAAAATAACATATTTATTATACACTAAAAAAAATAAGAGTTCAATAGCAAATTACTTTTTTTATTTCAACAATGAATATGAATAATATTCTTTCGATAAAATCTCTGAGCTTAACCTCGATCATCACTTGATCACAGTCGGGAAAAGAAAATCCCCTTTCCGCATCATCGACAAATCGATACCCGAACCGGCTCCGTCGGCGCGAAGCCGTTCTCAAATCATACGGTTTTGTATTAAAGCGCTTCCGCCTTCATTTCGACGGTTTTCTTGTTCTGTGAGTCGGACAGTATTTTCTGATCAGACGGCTGGCCTTGCTCTGGCTGATTTTTAACGATTTTGCCACTTCATAGGAACTGCCGAACTCCGCATAGCTTCGACGGATCAGCGAACTTTCGAATTCCGCAACGATATCATCAAAGGAACGCCGCCCCTTTTCCGACAGAGGCTCGGAGATCGTCTGAAAGCGAATCACATCGGGGAGATGAAAGACCTCGATGCGGTCTTCGGGAGCCATCACGATGAGGCGCTCTACGGTATTGCTCATTTCCCGGAGATTCCCAGGCCAGGGATACCGGGCCAAAACAGAAAGAGCGGCGGATGATATCTGCCGATTGAGACCGTATCGACGATTAAAGTGATCGGTCAGATGATTCAATAAAGGGCGCATATCGGAAACGCGCTCTCTCAGCGGCGGAAGAAAGATCTCAAAAACAGCGATCATATAAAAAAGATCCTCACGGAACTCTCCGGCCGCGATCATTTTCTGGAGATCTCTGTCGGTCGAAGCGATGACACGGCAAGCCAGCGGCAGCGTTTCCCGACCGCCGACGGGGCGATACATCCGGTCATTTAATGTATAAAAAAGTCGGGTCTGAATATAGGGAGACATGGCATTGATTTCATCAAGGAATAAAGTACCGCCGGCAACTTTCGACAGAAGTCCCTCTTTTTCCGTTTCACCGTTTTCGGCCGCTCTGCCGAAAAGCTCTTCTTCCAATAATTCCCCGGGCATGGCGGCACAATTGATATCGGCAAATACACCGTTTCCGCGATCGCTGTTGCGATGGATGTAGCGGGCGAGCATCACTTTACCGGTTCCGCTCTCTCCGGAGATCAGCACGGGGCTGTCGATCCGAGACAGCTTCATCGCCATACTGATTACCTGAGCCATATTCATCCCTTCATAGGTCAGCAGCAGCTTTTCTTCCTCTTCCTCTTCATCTTCCTCGTTTTTTTCTCTGAGAAAAAGCAATATCGTTTCGACACGGTCTTCTTTATTCGGCAAAGCCAGCGCCGATGCACTCAATTTTTTCCCCAAAGGACTGTCCTTTAAAAATGATCTCACTTCTCTGCGGCCCGACACGATCACCGCCGCGGAAGGTTCACCGAAAACAGCAGCCTCGTTTTTCCCTTCAAGCCGATCTTTGCGGCCCGACAGTTTTCGGGCAGCCGAATTCAACCAAAGGATCTTGCCTTCGGGATTGATGAGGCACAGTGCGGCGGCACCGTCAAAAAATTTTTGATCAGGTTGTTCGGGATAAGTTGTATGGCTCATTTTCCCTCTCCGAAGGCAATAAATTGTCTCTGTTTGAAATATCCGATCTCAAATCCCGCGCCGAAATCGTTAAAGGCTTTATCAAAACCGGCAATGATATCACAAGCCTGATGCGCATCGGAGCCGATCGTCAGACGCTTGCCGCCGAGAGATCGATAGAGATCGAGGATCTTTTTCCCCGGCGCCGTTTCTTCACAGCCTTTACGCAGCGGAGAAGTATTGATCTCAATGACGGAACCTCCCGCAATAATATTGCGGAGGCTCTCTTCAATGAGCTCATCCTCTTGCGCTTCCATTTTTAAATAACGTTTCGGCAGATCGAAATGGCCGAAAACATCAAAGCCGCCGAGTTGGCTGACGGCGAGGACATCCTCGTAATAGCGGCGATAAATCCGCGGCACGGCATAAGTATAGATATCCTCTCCCCGATGACCTGTCCAATGGATTCCCATGGGCAGTTGAATATAATGAACGCTGGCAATGACCACATCATACTGATCGGCGGTCAGTACTTTTTCATATTCCTTTTTGTAAACGTGGGGTTCACCGACTTCTATTCCCTTTAAGATCTCGATATCCGCGCCGAATTCATCCCGCATCGTTTCAACGGCGCGTTTGTATTTTTCGGGATCAAAGGGAATGGAATCATCATAGTGAGGATCAAAATCGACGTGTTCCGTAAAACAGATCCTTTTGAGCCCCTTTTCAATGGCTCCCCGGCACATCTCTTCCATATAAGAAGAGGCGTCTCCCGAAAAATCGAGAGAATGAGTGTGAGTATCTGTTGTAAAGATCATGGTCATACCTTCTTTCTTCGCATCATTATAACGCCATCCCCGAAAATAATCAAGTCATTTTTGACTTATGGCAAAAAAAGCCGTTCGACGTATAATAAAGTAAACGAAAATGAAAGGAGACGCTCATGAATTACTTCCCGGACAGCGCTTATGAAGAACGCGCCACCAAAATCAGAGTCAACGGCCCTCCGGCCATGGCATACGTCCCCATACAAAAATTTACCGATCTTTATCGGGCGGAAGAAGGATTTCGGGCCGGAACCATGTTTAAAGAACTGGATCTTCCCTTTAAAGGAGGGAGAAAAAAATGAACGAACGAAATCAGCTTTTACAGGAATACAACACCATGAAATTTGCCGCCCACGATATCCTTCTTTTTCTTGATACGCATCCTTTCAACGCCGAAGCGCTGAAGGCCTTCGCGCATTATTGCCGTACCGCTAAGGTTTTAAAAAATGAATACGAAATGAAATACGGCGCTCTGACCGTTGATTCGGCCGCCGTCGGCAACAGCTGGCAATGGATCGACGGTCCCTGGCCATGGCAGTATAAAGGAGGTAAATAAGCGTGTGGTCCTATGAAAAACAGCTTCAATATCCTGTTCGCATAAAAAAACCCGACGCGAAAGCGGCCGGGATCATCATTGCTCAGCTCGGAGGCCCCGACGGTGAACTCGGCGCCGCCATGCGTTATTTAAATCAACGATTCGTCATGCCCTATCATTCGGTCATCGCAGCACTGACCGACATCGGCAGCGAGGAACTGAATCACATGGAAATGATCGGCGCCATCATATATCAGCTGACCCGCGATCTCTCCATCGACGAAATCAAAAAATCGGGCTTTGACAAATACTTTGTCAATCATACCAACGGGGTGTACCCCGTCGACGCATCGGGGTTCCCCTTTTCCGCGGCGGAATTTGCCGTCAAAGGTGATCCCGTTGCCGATCTCAACGAAGATCTGGCCGCGGAACAAAAAGCACGTGTCACCTATGATAATATCCTGCGCCTCGTCGACGATCCCGATGTCAAAGATGTCATCCGCTTCTTAAGAGAGCGGGAGATCGTCCATTATCAGCGTTTCGGCGAAAGTCTCCAGATCGTTCAGGATAATCTGGATAAAAAGAATTTCTACGCCTTTAACCCCGCTTTCGACCGCTGAGCAGACATAAAGATGGAAGCTGTCTCTTTGATGAGACAGCTTCCTTTTCCATTTCAAAGCAGGGAAGAGAGGGAGAATCCCCGCTGATCCATGTTTCTTGATACGATAAATGTGAGGAAAAAAGAAAACATCCTTTCCTTCACCGTGAAAAAATCATTTTACGATATTACTGCGATCCACATAGCTCGTGTGAAGAAGTTCATGACTCTTTTCACCGTTCGGTTCGATGAGATAATCCCGATAAATCCGCCGGACCGCAGGGTTTTCATGGGATTTTCGTATCGGCAGTGCCTTATCGAGTCGATAAACGGCCTCCATGCGGCGGGACAGTTTTTTCCAGTTGCGGATGGGATTTCCGCCGCCGCCGATACAACCGCCGGGACAGGCCATGATCTCAATGAAATCATAGTCCGCTTTCCCCGCGCGCACCGCATCCATAATCTTACGGGCGTTGCCGAGACCGTGGGCGACGGCGACACGTACTTTTTTACCGTCGAGATCGATGACCGCTTCCTTCACACCGTCGAAACCGCGTACAGCGGTAAAATCGAGATTTTCCAAAGTTCTTCCGGTCACCGTTTCATAGACGGTACGCAGTGCCGCTTCCATAACGCCACCGGTTGACCCGAAAATTTCCCCCGCTCCGGAACCGGTACCGAAAGGCTCATCGAAAGGACCTTCCGTCAAAGAGCCGAAATCAATGCCGGCATAGCGAATCATTTTGGCCAGTTCCTGGACGGTAAGCACGGCATCGATATCACGATGACCGTCTCTTTTCATTTCCGGACGTTTGGCTTCAAATTTCTTCGCGGTGCAGGGCATCACGGAAACACTGTAAATATCCCCGGGATCCTTTCCGACGGATTCGGCATAGTACGTCTTGATAATGGCACCGAACATCCCCTGCGGAGATTTGCAGGTGGAAAGATGAGAAAGGCATTCCGGATAAAACGTTTCGCAAAATTTAATCCAGCCCGGGCTGCAGGATGTGATCATCGGCAGTGTGCCGCCGTTTTTCAGACGATTTAAAAATTCCGTTCCCTCTTCCATAATGGTGAGATCCGCGGAAAAATCTGTATCGAAAACTTTGTCAAAGCCGAGTCGCCGCAGGGCCGTGATGATTCGACCGGTACTGATAACACCGGGGTCTTCGCCGAGCGCTTCGGCCAAAGTCACACGAACCGCCGGAGCAATTTGAACGACGACCTCTTTGTCGCTGTCCAGCATATCCCAAACATCATCGCGGTCATCATGAACAGTGAGCGCACCGACGGGACAGGCCTGAACGCACTGGCCGCAGTTGATACAGACCGTTTCCGCCAGTTCTTTGCCGAAAGCCGGGCCGACTAAAGTCTTATATCCCCGCTTCGAACGGGATAACGCGCACACTGTCTGAACATCGTTACAGACGGAAAAACAGCGGTTGCAGTCGATGCATTTTGATACATCTCTGGTAATGGAAGGAGAGGAAAGATCCTTTTCCCCATTGCCCTTGATTACCACGGGATAGCGGACGGCATAATCAAAGTGCATTTCCTCGGCGATGGCCTGCAGTTCACAGGTACCGTTTTTGCCGCATTGGAGGCAATCTTTGGAGTGATGGGCAAAAATCAATTCCAGAATATTTTTCCGAGCCATCCGTACTTTTTTGGAGAGGGTTTTAACCCTCATCCCTTCCCTGACCGGGGTGGAACATGCCGGAGCCAATGTTCTCATTCCTTCAACTTCCACAACACAAATACGGCAGTTGGCTTTGATCTTCTGGTCGGGATGAAAACAGAGCGTGGGAATGCGAATCCCCACGGCAGACGCAGCGTCCAACAATGTTGAACCGTCTTCCACCGTTACATTATGACCGTCAATGGTCAATGTCACCATAGGTCGCACCTCCCCTCGAGAATGCTGACAAATTCATCGTTGAAATTCTTCAGCGCAGAAATCAGCGGAATCGGAGAGCTCTGCCCTAAACCGCAGAGAGACGTCATTGTCATCACTTCCGCCAGTTCTTCCAGATTTTCCAAATCACTGAGGTGGCCGCGACCGTTTTTGATTTTACGCAGCAAGCGCAAAAGCTGAATCGTTCCTTCCCGGCAAGGTGTACATTTGCCGCAGCTTTCATCGGCAAAAAACTCCATGGTATTTTCAACGATATCAAGAATATCATGACTGTCATTGATGACCATGACTCCGCCGGCACCGAGAGCAATACCGTTGGGTCCCAGATGGTCGATTTCCAGACCGACGTCAATCTGGTCGGCATTAAGAATCGGCCCGCTGCCGCCGCCAAGCTGAACGGCAAGAAGCTCACCGCCGCAGACACCTTCGCCGACATCGAAAATGAGATCCCTCAAAGAAACACCCATGGGAAACTCGAAAATACCGCGACGATTCAAATTACCGCAAAGCGTGAAAATTTTCGTCCCCGCGGAATCTTCCGTTCCGACGGAGCGGAACCATTCGGCGCCTTTTGTCAGAATCACCGGGATGTTCATCAATGTTTCCACGTTATTGATCACCGTCGGGCAGCCATATAAACCGACACAACCGGGATACGGAGGTTTAAAGCGAGATTCGCCTCTTTTACCTTCAATCGACTCGATCAGCGCCGTTTCCTCGCCGCAGACGTAAGCGCCGCCGCCGGAAACGAGGGTAATGGAAAAATCAAAGCCGGAATCGAGAATATTATTGCCGAGAAAACCGTTTTCGGTGGCAACTTTAACAGCCTCTCGCAGAACGGGAAAAAGATAGGGATATTCCGCTCTGAGATAGATCAATCCTTTTGTTGCGCCGACGGCATAGCCGGCAATAGCCATGCTTTCCATTAAGCTCAGCGGGTCGCCGCTCATCAAAATACGATCCTTATTGGTGGCGGGTTCACCCTCGTCGGCGTTGCAGACAATGTATTTTTGATCCGCTTCCATATCCCGGACCATATTCCATTTCAGACCGACGGGGAATCCCGCGCCGCCGCGACCCCGGATCTTTGAGGCAATAACCTCATCAACCACAGCTTTCGGATCCATCGACAGCGCTCGTTTCAAGCCTTCAAAACCATCATGAGCTCTGAATTCTTCAACGGAAATCGGATCAATCTCCCCTACATTGCGCAGGGCAATTCTCACTTCCTCCATCATACCCTCACCCCCTTCTGATAACAATCGAGGATTCCCTTTATCTTATTGGGGGTCAGATTGCTGTAAATTTCGTCATTGATCATCACCGACGGTGATGACTCACAAAGACCGATGCACTCGCAAAACTCCACGGTAAAGAGACCGTCATCGGTAGTATCGCCGGGTTCAACCTCCAGATAATCGCAGATGGATTGTGCGACTTCTCTGGCGCCGCAGACATGGCAGGGCGCACTCTTGCACATGCGGATGATGTATTTCCCCCGCCCTTCCGTGGAAAAACGGGAGTAAAAGGTGATGTAATCATACAATTTTGACTCGGGAATCCCCATGGCATCGCTGACAATGCCGAGGGTCTCACGGTCAAAACAATTATTTGTCAACCTTTGCATTTTCAGCAAAACTTCCATCATACGCTCATTGGCGTTCTTGTAAACGTCAGCCAGCTGCCGTATCTCATCGATGGTTTCTTTTGATAACTGATTCATTGGCATAATCCTCCTTTTATCGAAAGAGGTTCGTCATGAGAGAAAGCGTTACGATATTCTTTTTTTTATTCTTTTTTCTTTTTACTTCTCCTGATTTTTCTTTTCGGAACGGAGAAACGTAATGTAATAGAACATGGCGACAAAGATCGCGCCGCCGACAATGTTGCCGAGGGTCACCGGAATCAGATTGGCCGTGATAAAACTGCCCACCGTCAGTTCGGGAACAGTGCCTCCGGCGGCCAGCAAGCCGATGGGAATGAAAAACATATTGGCAACACTGTGTTCAAAACCGCAGAGAACAAAAGTGAAAATCGGGAAAAAGCAAGCAAAAATCTTACTGATCACATCCTGGCCGCCGAGAGACATCCATACGGCGAGACAAACCAGCCAGTTACAGCCGATTCCCCGCAAAAAGGCGCTGAACCAGCTGTAAGACACCTTCGCTGTGGCCGTAGCCACCGCTTTCGTGCCGAAAGCGGTTAAACCGCCATCCTGAAAGAGGAATCCGCCCCAAAACACGATGGCGACAATAATCATAGCGCCGATAAAATTGGAAAAATACACGGCGATCCAGTTTCGAAGCAAATGAGCTCCTTTGGTTTTTCCGTCAAAAAAGGAAAGTGCGACATACATATTATTGCCGGTAAACAATTCCGAACCGGCCACAACGACCAGGATAAGACCGACGGTAAAAGCAAAAGCACCGGCGGCTTTATTCAACCCGGAAGCGGCCCAATCCCCGACCCAACCGGAACCGATGGTGATACAGGCCACGGCGGCAAAAGCGATATATGCCCCGGCCAAGATACCCGGCCATATGATTTTGGGCACAGACATTTTTCCTTTTTTTTCGCCTATGGATGAGGCTGTTTTTGCGATTTCATTTGGTGCTAAAAAACTCAAAATTAGTTCCCCCTTCCCTTGCCGGTGTTGTTCAAGAAACATTCCGGCCGGAATTTCTTTTTTTATGACAGGTCTTTTCTTTCCTGTGCCGGCTCTTTTTGATCGGCTCTGACCTCCTCTTTAAATTCCCGGATCCCTCTGCCGAAGGATTTGCCGAGACCGGAAAGCTTCGCACCGCCGAAAACAATCAGCACCAGAATAATGATGAGAGCGATCTCCCAAGCGCCGAAACGCATGGATATCCTCCTCCTTTCCTCATCCGCGTTTGCCCTTGTCCGGCCGGATCATGCCGATGGCCGGACGGGAAACAACTTCCCCATGCCTTTCCCCTTTGCCGGAAACAATGGGAAGATTTTCCAGAGCAAAAAGATAACAAAGAATCATCAGCGACGCCAGCCCGATGACAATCCAGATTTCCGTCCATTTGGGCGTATAAGAGACGCCGGCGTAATCAGCCATACCGGTAAAGATAAAATTAAAACGGTTCAGCAGAATCCCGGCAACGCCGCAGGCGGCGGCAATCATTTGGAAAACAGGTCTTTTTACATAAGGAGTAAAGACGATAATCGCGGGAATAATAAAGCCGACAATGGTTTCAAGAAGGAACATGTTTCCTTCGGTCTGCCCCGAGAAAACTTCTCCCCAGACACCGCGAACCGAGAGATCAATCAGCTTAATAACGAGATACGCGATGATGACACCTCCGGCAATGCGCAGAGCCTTGATAACAACCTGATCGTCACTGTTTTTACAGTAATGACGGTTCACCAAACGGTATTCAAGGGCAACAAAGCAGAGACCGCCGGAGAAGGATGTGATCAGACATGCCCAGGGCAGATATTGAGAATACCAAATGGGATTCAGTTTTGCCGGCATCGCCAGATAGATCGCGCCGTATGCCGCTTCCTGGCCGAAAGGCAGAATGCAGGCAAGAAGCACGATGACGGGCATAAAGAAACCGACAATAACCTTGACCCAGCGTTTATAGCGGTCGCCCCATACTTCTACCAGCTCCAGGAACTGAAGAATGATATAGAGGGTGATGCAGATCGCCACTTCATACAGAGGCGAAGTCCAGGCGAAAGAAATAAAGAACCAATAGAAGTTATCCCAACGCCCGATTTCAATAAACAGGACCAAAAATACGAGTACATAACAGAAGAAGGACATCAGCAACGCCCGGCGTCCCAGCGGTTTGAACTCCGGAATGTGAAGCACATGACCGAGAATGCCGACAGCAAAACCGCAGGCACCCAAAGCGCTGAGAATCAGGTCGCAATAAATCCAGAAGCCCCAGGGCCATTCATCGGACAGATTTGTCACCGCACCGAGACCGTGGAGAAGACGGTATAACATAATCAACAGACCGAATCCCGTCAATCCCAACAAAATCCAGCGGGTCAAAGTCATCCGGAAACAGGCCTTTTTATTGATACGCAGATTGTAATCAAACATCTTCCTTGCCTCCTTCCCCCTGACGCTGTTCATTTTCGATCTTCACGCGGCGTTTTGTATACAATCCCAGTGCGCCGAAAACCGCCGCCGCCCCGACAAAGATTCCCGGTTTCCATTTCGTGTAATCGTGAATCGTTGACGGAATACTTTTCGTCGGAATATCTTCCGGTAAGCCCAGATCTTTAAAGGGAACATCGGAAATATAAAGCCAGCGGGTGCCGCCGCCTTCCGTTTCCCCGTAAACTTTCTGAATATATCCGGAATCCGCTTTGATTCGCGCCCAGGCTTCATCCAACAGATCATCTCGTGTACCGAAGGTCAGCGCTCCGGAGGGACATACCGACGTACATGCCGGGGACTCGTTTTTAGCCAGCTTTTCGGCACAGAGACGACATTTCATCACCGATGGGAAAACCTTATCCCATTCGTATTTGGGTACACTGTAGGGGCAACCGATCATGCAATAGCGACAGCCCACACATTTTTTGGCATCGTATACCACCGCGCCCTCATCACTGACGGTGATCGCTTTGGCAAAGCACACCGCCACGCAGCTCGGTTCAAGACAGTGCATACACTGGTGTTTCGCAAAACGCAGCACATCTTCTTTGCCCTTTTTCACATCGTGGTATTCCACGACCGTCCAGGTCTTGTCATCCAGCTTCGCATCGTAACCGTGAGCGTTTTCTTCATAGGGCAGGCCGTTCCACATTTTGCAAGCCACAGTACAGCTGCCGCAACCTACGCATTTCGTCACATCAAACAATACAGCGCAGTCTTTCATTGAACCTCACCCCTTTCGCCGTTGTACGGATCCACGTAATCTTTCGTGTCTTTCGCTTCCAGCGACGCACTCCGATCCGTATATTCCGTATGCAGAATCAGCTCCGCAAGTTCACTCAAAGGCTCTCCCAAAAATTCATCGTAGAGCGCCTTGATTTCATCATTTTTGTAGCTGACACGTTTTTCGGGGCTAAGCGCTTCATCGGCTTTGTAGATTGAAGCGAGACGGTTACGGCGCAGCCCGTTGCTGGGCGGAACCACCGTCTTGGCCTGACCGCCACCGCCGATGCAGCCGCCGGGACAGGTCATCACTTCCAGAAAATGCAGGTCACTTCGTTTCCCGGCTTTGATTTCCTCACACAGTGTCCGCGCGGCGTGCAGACCGTTGCACACGGCCACCTTTACTTCGCCGAAACCGGGGACATCCACCGATCCTTCGGCATAACCGTCAAGATCACCGTCACGGAGAACTTCCAGGTGCAGCAAATCTTCCGGAGGATCCTCACCGGAAACAAGGAAGTAAGCGGCACGGATCGCCGCTTCCATCACACCGCCGGTATTGGGGAAAATGATTGCTCCCCCGCTCCCTTCGCTGACGATGGGATCAAAACTCCCCTTCGGCAAACTCATGAAATCAATACCCTGATTACGAATCATTTGCGCCAATTCTCTGGTGGTAAGGATAACGTCAACATCGCGCATACCCGAATACTTTTTCTTTTCATGTTCTTCCCAGTAACGTCGGGCAGCGTCCATTTCCGGACGACTCATTTCAAATTTTTTCGCCGTGCAGGGCGGAATATTGACAACGACGATTTTATCCGGATCGATCTTTTTCTTCTTCGCCCAGTACGTCTTCAGCATCGCCCCCATCTCCGCCACGGGGCTCTTCGCCGAGGAAATATTCGGAATCAGTTCCGGATAATAATATTCCACAAACTTCACCCAACCGGGGCAGCACGACGTAAACTGCGGCAAAACGCCGCCGCTGGTCAAGCGATGCACCAATTCACTGCCTTCCTCCATGATCGTGGAGTCAGAGGAGAAATCAATATTAATAACGTAATCAAAACCCAGCTCCCGAAGGGCGGTGATCATCTGCTCCTGAGCCCATTCACCCTGAGCCATACCGAATTCCTCACCGATGGACACGCGTACACCGGGAGAGATCGTCGCCACGGTGATCTTATCCGGATCGTCAATGGCTTCAAGGGCGCGATCGATCTGACTCTTTTCCCGTATGGCACCGGTGGGGCAATTCAGGGCACACTGACCGCAATGGACACAGATAAACCCATCGACAACGGGTAATTCATAGTAATTGTAAACCGTTTCGGTATTTTGACAAACCTCCAGGCATTGACCGCAGAGAATACAGGCGGAGTCCACCCGTTCGATCGAGGGATTCTGCGGATCAATGGGAACGCGGCCTTTGACCTGAGCCGGCCAGTTCCCTTCGTTGGTATATTGTGTCGGCAGCCAGCCGCTGCCGCCGGGTTCTTCGACAATGTCACAACCGGACACCGCCGCCGCCACCGTCACACCGGCCGCCGCACCCAAAAACTGACGACGGGTCAGCTGAGGCTGTTTTTTTTGTTTTTGGATTTTTTGTCGCTCTTTCACAACGCTTTTTCCTCCCTTCCCCGGTCAATCTTTTTTCTTTCCGCCGCGGGATTTCTTTTTCCGTTTCTTGGGCGGGACATAAGGAATACCCAAACGTTCCCCGTCATGATCCCGGCCGAGGAAATAATTGGGCCAGGAAGCCTGCTGGAAGAGATTCCAATCGCAGGGAGCAACGGAATAATCTTTGGTTTCATCTTCCAAACCGTAACCCTTCAGACGATTATACGCTTTGACATAGACGCACTTTCGTTCCCCGGGATACACCTCGCACCAACCGTCGCGGCTGCCGCCGCAGGCACCGTTACGCTGATGCTTCGGACATTTCGACATCGGGCAGGAATAAGCCGTTTGGGTTAAGGCACAGTCTCCGCAATCTTTGCAGTCATAGAGCACAACCTTTGCCATATGCTCACAGAAGTGATACGGCCGCATCCACGCGGTACCGTCAATCAGTTTGTAAAAACCGCGCATAAAATTGAAAAGGTTCCGCCCGGGCGTCATCATCAGCCAATGAGTGAAGTGAGAAATATGATAGATGAATCCCACCTTCATTTCAAGGCTGTCTTTGTCAATTACCGTAGGTTCTTCCTTATTCAGGCCGGTTTTTTCATTCTTTTGGAAATAATAGAACCCGTTTTTCATCGGGAAATCGAACTCATCGATATGGGACTGCCATTGATCGACATATTTTTCCCCTTCTTCAAGGATATAGTCCATCTGTTCCGGTTTCAGACCGTGACCGCCGATATGAGCGCCGGCGAATCCCATGCCCTTCATGATACCGTACATTTTCGCAGCCCGAATTAATCGTGCTTCCAAACCTTTATCGGCACTTTCTTTTTCTTTTGCCAGCACTTCCACGAGTTCGTCGGTAACGACGCAGCCCGGGATACCGTTTTTGTTCATCAGTTTTGCCGTACCGTAAGGAAGCAGATAGATATTTCCGACCACAGGCACTTTAAGCTCGTTCTTTTCCATAAAGAGCAAAACTTCATGGAATTTACGCATATCATATCCCAGTTGGGTAATGATAAATTTCGCGCCACCGTCCCGAACCTTCTTTACCAACTTGTTATATTGAGCCATCTGTTCCGATTCCTGACTTTTAAAGGGGGAGACGGCACAGCCGTAAAAGAAATTCGTCGGTTGATTTTTAATGGTTCGGGGACCGAATTGATATTCCAGCCCCTGATTCATTTCACCCAGCAATTTGCAGCATTGAATGGGGTCAATGTCAAAAACGGGCTTGGCGCGGCCGCCGTAGGCGTTGTTGACGTAATCGCCCGTCATTACCAGCAAATTATGGATGTTGCTGCGTTCCATGGCATAAAGCTGGCTTTCCATCTGCGTACGGTTTTTATCTTTGCAGGTGAAATGTACCAGCGGATCAATTCCGATATCCAGGATTTCCTTCCCCAGGTTTTCCGCGAGAATCGCCGGGTTGCCGCCGGGGCAGTCGGTAATGGTAATAGCGTGAACACGGGGATCTTTTGCCGCATATTTTGCCGTTTCGATCGCTTCTTCCTGAGCTTTCTCTCTGGCGCCGCGGCCCGGAACAATCTCCCAGGTAACGGAAAAAGTTCCGGGATCCAAGAGAGATTCTTTAAATCTGTTTGTCATAAAAACAACTCCTTTAATAGGCGGTTTTATAAAAAGATCGGCATAAATTTTCCGGCCTTTTTTCGGACTGTAATCGGAAAACGCCGGCTGCGGCGGAAAACCGAAAAAGTATCCGCCGCATCGCCGGCGATCATACCGAGACTCAGCCTTTTTTTGCCGCCTGTTTTTCCGCCGCGACAATTACATGTTTCGCCAAAACGGAAGTTGTCACACTGCCGACACCGCCGGGAACGGGGGTAATGGCGTCAACGACACCGTCAGCGTAAGCAAAATCAACGTCACCGACGATTTTTGAGGGATCATTGGGGTCGGCGTTGATGCCGACATCGATAACGATCTGACCGGGAGCCAAATGTTTTTCCCCAATTAGGCCGGCCTTCCCTGCGGCGGAAATAATGATCTCCGCATTTTTACAGGGAGTAAACGCATCCTTTGTAAAGATGTGACACACCGTAACGGTAGCAAACCGCGTCAGCAGCAAAACAGAGAGCGGCTTGCCGACAACGGCACCCCAGCCCACCAAAGCAACACGCGCGCTTTTTACCTCAATATTGTAATAATCAAGGATTTCCAGTACTGCCTGAGCGGTACAGGGCGGAAAACCGTCGCTGCTGCCGTCATAGACAAGACCGCTGTTGATCGTCGTCATGGCATCAACATCCTTTTCCGCGTTTAACGTGTTGCAGATCTTCTCGGCGTCAAGATGCTCCGGCAACGGCCGAAACAACAGTACACCGTGGACATTATCATCTTCGTTAAGATCTTTTATAGCGGAAATCAACGTATCTTCGGCAACATCCCCTGCAAGGTAAACATTGCGAACAGCTATGCCCAATGAGGCCATTTTTTTCATTGCGCCCCGTTCATAGGCAATATCGCTTTCTTTTTCACCGACGCGAATAATCGCCAATGTCGGACAAATATCCTTCTTTTTCAGTTCTTCCGCGCGCCGGGCCAAATCTTTCTGCATCGCCTGGGCGACTTCTTTCCCCGATAATATTTTAGCCATGCGTTTTTGCCTCCTCAAGATGGTTTTACCTGCTTCAAAACGGAAGCGTAAATCATATCAGCCTTTTCGGCATATGCTTCGGTTCGGGCAGTGGTTTTCGCGTTCATTTCTTCGGCGACATCACGGTTTTTCATCAGCCGCGTATTGACATAAACATTCAGTGCCGCGCCGAGAATCGCCGCTTTACAACAGAGTACACCGACACCGACATCACTGACGAGAAGCGGATTCCCCTTTTTCAGGAACTCTTCAAGATAATCCACGGCGAGGCAGCATTCCTCCATGATCTCCAGCGGAACTTTGCAGGCGTCCAGCGTTGTCTGTTCCAGCACCCGTTCTTTTTCAAGACGTTCCTCTTCGGTTGTTTCTTTCATGGCATAAGCCTTTGAAAGAGGCTCAAACATGAGAGCATCTTCATCCATGAGATCAAGCAGTCGTTTCTGCGTCGCATCGCACTTCTTCTGAAGCTCGATAATATCTTCTTCCACGGCAGCGAATTTTTTCTTCCCTTTGGTGAAACTTCCCACCATATTCCCGAGGGCGGTACCGACAGCACCGACAAATGCCGCCGCGCCGCCGCCGCCGGGAACCGGCAGTTTTGCTGCCAGTTCTTCAATAACTTGTTGGGATTGTTTTTCCGCGAATCGCATGCCCGATCCTCCCTTCTTTAAAACAGTCCGGATACTTTACCGGTTTCCGTATCAACATCCACTTTCATGTAAGCAGGACGGGAACTTGTTCCGGGCATCAGAGAAATCGCGCCGGCCATCGGGCAGAGGAACCGGGCGCCGCCGTAGATCAAAACGTCACGGATCGGCAGTTTCCAGCCTTTGGGTGCGCCTTTGAGCGTCGGATCATGGGTAAGACTCAGGTGAGTCTTCACCATCATCGTGGCAAAATCGTTGTATTTGGGATCGGCTTCAAAGCGTTTCGCTTTTTCTTCCGCCAGTTCCGACCATTCGACACCGTCGGCGCCGTAAACTTCTCTGGCAATTCGATCGACACGCTGGCGTAAAGGCATATCAAGATCGTAGAGATATTTCAGATCAACCGGATCTTTGCAGGCGTCGATGACGGCATCGGCCAGTTCCAGCGCACCTTCGCCGCCGTACTGCCAATGAGCCGATTTCGCGCAGCGAACACCCAATTCATCGCAAGCGCGGCGAATGAGATTGATTTCCGCATCGGTATCGGTATAGAAGCTGTTGATGCACACAACGGGATTGATCCCGGATTTTTTGATGGTGTTGATATGATGAATCAGGTTGCACAGACCTTTTTCCAGAAGATCAAGGTTTTCTTTGGTGTATTCATCGGGAAGGGGATGACCCGGAGTGACGGTAGGCCCGCCGCCGTGCATCTTGAGGGCACGAACGGTGCAAACCAAAACGGAAACGTTGGGTTTCAGTCCGGAAATGCGGGACTTCACATTCCAGAATTTTTCAAAGCCGATATCGGCGGCAAAACCGCTTTCCGTGATATGATAATCAAAGAGCTTCAGGGAGAGCCGGTCGCCGATGATCGAAGACTGACCGATGGCGATGTTGGCAAAGGGGCCCGCATGAACAAGGCAGGGCTGATGTTCAACGGTATAGCAGAGCGTGGGATTGATCGTATTGCGCATCCATGCCGTCATCGCGCCGTCCACCTGAAGATCGGCAGTGGTGACCGGTTTGCCGTTCCGATCGTAAGCAAGAACGATTTCACTGATGCGCTGACGGAGATCTTTCAGATCTCTGGCCACGGCCAAAATAGCCATGAGTTCGGAACTGACGGAGATACCGAAACGGCTCTTCATCCGATAGCCGTCTTTATCGCCGCCGATACCGATTTCGATGTTACGTAAACATTGAGCCGCAAAGTCAATGATCCAACCCATTTCAACCCGTTCCGGATCGATATCCAAACGTTTCAGACCACGTTCTGCCAGCTGTTCATCACTGTAGTTCCTTTCATGCTGCATGCGAGCATTCAACGCCACCATCGACAGATTATGAGCGTTGGTGATATCATTGATATCACCGGTCAGCCCGAGAGAAAATTCCGTCATCGGAATCAGCAGCGCGTTGCCGCCACCGGCGGCGGTACCTTTAATGTTCATCGTCGGACCGCCGGAAGGCTGACGTAAGCAGCCGCCGACATTAACGCCGCGTTTTCCCAAACCTTCAATGAGCCCCAGAGACGTCGTGGATTTTCCTTCTCCCAGCGGCGTCGGGGTAATGGCGGTGACTTCAATGAATTTGCCGTCGGGACGGTCTCCGAGACGACTCATGATCTTTTGGAAATTCAGCTTCGGTGTCCTTCCGTAGGGAATGATCTCGTCGGCTTCCAACCCCATTTTTTCACGGAACTCGTCTACAGAGGGCAAGTTCTTCTCTGCATCTTCGGCGATCTGCCAATCTTTCATTACAGTGGGATCTAACATGTTTTGCCTCTCTTTCTTGCTGTCTTTCAGCATTAAATTTCGCACTTGTATATATTTTTTAGAAAAAAATGCATCAACTTCATTTAAAAATCAAGCATTTTTTCCTATTTTAAAAGTACGCAAAGGGAAAGTCTAACAACGAAAAGAAATATCACAATTGGGGAAAAGAATTATTCCAAAACAAAAAGTACAGACATTTTTCTCCTGAGTTATTCGCAAAATAATATAACCGATCTCCTAAGAGAACATCACTTAAATGTTCAGTTTGCCTTCTTTCTCAAATTCCTCAAACAATTTTAAAAAGACCTGCAGCGACGGATTGGAATTATCCGACAAATAAGCCACCGCATAAAAAGCATTAAGATCCGATTCGGTATTGATGTCAATAAAACGCAGATGTTCATGTGCGCAGTGGCGTTCACCGGGCGACAACAGCGTCACGCCGAGACCGATTTCCACCATCATCAACAGTGAATCCATATCGGTGGCCGTATCTACCATGTTCGGTCGAAATCCCATCTCAAAACAGATCGACTCTATTTCTTGTTTTATTTGGGGAAACATTTTTCCATCCGGAACGACAAAACGCTCGTTGGCAAATGCTTGCGGTTCTACGATTTCCTCCGAAGCGAGCGGATGTTCCTCGTTCACAACAAGGCACATTCGATGAAAAGCACATTTTTTTATAACGATATTCGGCGTATCACTTTTTTCATAGGGGTAACCGACGATGACGTCAAAATCCCCCGCGTGCAGACCTTCGTACAGACCAACCAGATTATTTCGGGAAGGAACAATCTCCACCCGGGGATTTCTGTGATGGAAGATCCGTAAAAGTTCCGGCAGGAACCATTTTTCGGCGTAGGAGAGGAATCCGATGCGAAGTTGCCCTGTATAGTCCATTGACGCAACGGAACTCCAAAATACGGCATGATCGAATTTTCTGAGCAGATTTGTTGCCTCTTCCAAGAAGACCTTTCCTCCGGGGGTCAATTCCACGCGACGATTATTCCGATAAAACAACTTAAAACCGAGCTCTTCCTCCATTTTTGAAATATGTTGGCTCATGGCGGTCTGCGAAATAAAGCATTCTTTGGCAGCCTTGGTAAAATTCATATGCTTCGCAACACTGACAAAATATTTCAAACAACGGATATCCATAAATCGATCACCACTTTTCTCTATCAAATTCTAACTCGATCTTCCGCTAAATATGATTCCTTTCTCCAAACAACAATAAAATCACGATTGGGATTTCTAATGATACACCTTTCCTCTCATCCTTTTTTTTAAGTATAACGTGTAAAAACGACATAGTCTAACAGTTTTATCCAATTAAACCAAATTAAGGTGCAATTTGAGAGAAAGAATTTTGACTATCACCCCCGTTTTTCCACCGAAAAAAACATGTTCTCACAAAAAAACAGCGCCGGATACATGTTTTACCAGCGCTTTTTATTTTACCATCACAGAACAGACATATTATAAAGCTTACAAAAGTCGACAAATTATTAACCTTCTTTTCAACAACCCCATAAAAAACCCCATTATTTCGGCAAAAACGTTTGTAACACGTTACTGAAATAATGGGGATAATCAATACCGAACGGGAATAACACTCATGCTGTCCTCTTCTTCCCGCAAAATAATTTTGAATCACAATAATATAAATAACATGCTTTTTACGACCGTTTCCCGCAGAATCCGGCTTGATTTATCGACTTCAAAAAACTTTGATCATCGGTCATTTTCGAAAACAGCCAAGGCTCCCGGTAAAATACCATGGAGGTAGCTGATGGCCACACCGTAGTTGGTGATCGGCACGCCGGCATCTGCGGCGCAGCCGATGCGGAAGAGCATTTCCCGCTGATTCAACGTACAGCCGCCGCAATGAACGACGAGTGCATAAGCGGATAAATCAAGGGGAAACTCCACACCGCTGGTATAATCAAATTTCAATTCGGCACCGCTGTGCTCCCTCAACCAGCGCGGCAGCTTTACGGTACCGATATCTTCACACTGACGATGATGGGTACAACCTTCGGCGATCAGAATGCGGTCGCCGTCCTTCAATTTATCCAATGCTTTCGCCCCTTCGGCCAAAGCGGAAAGATTTCCCTTATGGCGGGCAAAAAGAATGGAAAAAGAAGTCAGAGGGATATCAGCGGGAACCAGAGCGGCAACCTTCTCAAAGACCTGGCTGTCGGTAACCACCAGACGCGGCGGTTTTCCCGGAGAAGCCAGTGCCGACGCCAACATATTATCCTTCACGACCACGGCAACGGCATTACTGTCGAGGATTTCCCGGATCGTCTGCTGCTGAGGCAGGATCAGTCTCCCCTTCGGCGCGGATTTATCCACGGGAACGACGAGAACGACAATATCACCGGGAGAGAGCAAATCGGAAATAATGGGGTATTCCGTTTTCTCTTCCGAAGCTTTGGCCGCGATCATTTCTTTCAGTTCAAAGATATGATCTTTTTTTAACGAGGAAACATAGATCGTATTTTCACCGGGTTCTGACGGCGTTTTCGCCAGCAGATCCGCTTTGTTCATTACGATCACATAGGGGATCTCCTTTTTTTTGATGCGGGCCAGAATCTCTTCATCGGCTTCGCTCATGCCCCGCGCGGCATCGACAACGAGAACGGCAATGTCCGTCTTGTTCAAAGCCTGATAAGCTTTGGCCATGCGCAGCGCTCCCAAATCACCGGTGTCATCGAGACCGGGGGTATCGATGATCAGGACCGGTCCCAAAGGCAGCAGCTCCATGGCCTTTTGTACCGGATCCGTCGTCGTCCCTTTGGTCTCGGAAACGATGGCCAGGTCCTGTCCGGTCACGGCATTGATGAGACTGGATTTCCCCGCGTTGCGGCAGCCGAAAAGACCGATATGGACACGGTCACCGGAGGGTGTATCGTTTAAACTCATGACGTCACATCCTTAAAAACGAAAATCCCGGCCTTCACCTTTGGCAATAAGTTCCAGATTCTTTTCGGTAATCTCCCGCGTTTTTTCTCTGGGGATCCGTTTCAGCTCTTTTGCGATCAGTTTCTCGCCGAGCTCTTTCGTTTCCGGAGAAGCGTAATCCGAGAGGTATTCCTGCAGCGTCATCAACGCGTTGGGATGACAGCAATTCAGGATCTTGCCGCTCTTGCAAAGAGACATAAAACGATCACCGGTGCGCCCTTCTCTGTAGCAGGCCGTGCAAAAACTGGGAATATATTCCATCTCCATCAGCCAGTGAATCACTTCATCCAGAGAGCGCGTATCACTGACATCGAATTGGGCCGAATTCTCATAAGCCGGTTCCGGTTCGCTGTAGCCGCCAACGGAAGTTCGTGAACCGCCGCTGATTTGGGAAATACCGAGATGAAGAACGCGTTCACGACTTTTCTGCGATTCTCTGGTGGACACGATCATGCCGGTATAGGGCACGGAAATACGAATACAGGCAACAAGCTTTTCAAAGATATCGTCGGCGAGGGCATTGCTGAAATCGGCCACATCAATGTCATCGGCGGGACAGAGACGGGGGACACTGATGGTATGGGGACCGACACCGAAAACAGCCTCAAGATGTTCGGCGTGCATAAGCAAACCCGTGAATTCATAACGGTACTTGTCCAAACCGAAGAGAACACCGAGACCGACGTCGTCGATGCCGCCTTCCATCGCTCTGTCCATGGCTTCGGTATGATAATCGTAATCATGCTTGGGACCGCTGGGATGAAGCTGCAGATAGCTTTCTTTATGATAAGTCTCCTGGAAGAGGATGTACGTGCCGATGCCGGCATTGCGCAGTTTCCGGTAATTCTCCACGGTGGTGGCGGCGATATTGACGTTGACTCTGCGAATGGCGCCATTTTTATGCTTGATCCCGTAGATCGTCTCGATACTCTCGAGGATATATTCGATGGGATTCATCTTCGGGTCTTCCCCGGATTCGATCGCCAGACGTTTATGGCCGATATCCTGCAAGGCAATGACTTCCCGCTCAATATCCGCCTGCGTCAGTTTTTTCCTGGCTATATGTTTGTTCTTCAGATGATAGGGGCAGTAAGTGCAGCCGTTGATACAGTAATTGGAAAGGTATAGCGGCGCGAAAAGAACGATGCGATTACCGTAAAAATCCTTTTTGATCTGCTCCGCCAGAGCGAACATCTCTTGATTTTTTTCTTCGATATCACAATCCAGAAGGACCGCCGCTTCTCTGTGAGAAAGCCCCTTTCTTTCCCGGGCTTTTTCCAGGATGGCATCGATCAGTTCCACGTTGCGCTTATTTTTTTCCGCATAGGACAACGTCTCCGTGATCTCCTCATGATTGATGAATTCTTCCGCTTTTTTTGACGCAGGATTATACATAAGAAACTCCTTTCTCTCTCCGAAAAAATTTTATTCTTTTCTCTTCCCGGTATTTTTCGACCAGACCGTTTTGGCGCTGACCCCGGGCAACATGCCGATTTTCCCGGATACGGCACTGATCACATCGGCGGGAGCATCCATAACGATGCTGATGATGGAAATGCCTTTTTCACTGTAGGGCAGACCCATGCGGCCGATGATATAGCGGCGGCATTCGTGCAGGATCTTATTGATGCTTTCCGCGGAAGAAGGATCCTCCACAACGATGCCCAGCAAAACGGTGCGTGTTTCATCGCCCATTTTATACTCCTTTCATAACAAAAAAACCTTCGCATCCGAGATACAAAGGCAGCCGGCGACAGTATCGCCGGGGATCATTTTTCTTTTTGATCATGCCTTCTCCCTCAGGACGAACCTTTAAGATCAGTACTTTTTTATACTATATCATCACAAAAGAAAAAACTCAAGGTATTTTTTTATCCTGTTTCGCGTCCGTTCCTTTTTTCAATGAAAAACACACAAAAACCCTTGCGCAATTTTGATGAAATCTATATAATAGATAAGAAACATAGATAAGAAACAATTTATAAATTGCAATTTTTTAGTTATTCGGAGAAAAGCAGACAATGGCGTTTACCTTTAAAGAAATAATCCATACACGCAGGTTATCGCTACGATCCTCCGTTCTCTTGATGGGGATTGTTTCCGTTCTTATTTTTATCTGCATGATTCTTTTGGCCAAAGAGTTTACGGTCATCTTCTATACAAACTGTTTTTCTCATCCTTTGCTGATCCTGTTAAATCTGGCGCCGATCATTCTTTTAATGGCTTTTCTTTACGGTTTAACGGGTCATGCCCCTTTCAGCGCCGCCGCGACGACATCGGTTTTTCTGGCGGGAGGAATTACCAATCGTTTGATGATTCTTCTCCGCGAAGAACCGCTGTCCTATGCTGATCTGGCTCAATTCAAGGAAGGCATCGGGATCCTCAAGACTTTTGATGCTTCGATTTTCACGGCCATGATCATCGGGATCGTTCTTGTTGTCCTTGTTTTTTTTGCGCTGCTGATCTTTTTCCGCCCCACAAAACTCAAATGGCATACGAGACTGATCCTGATCATTCTTTCCGTTTTGCTGGCTTTTACGGCATATCAGACCATATATACCTCAACATCGATATATAATACCTATGCTATTCAGGGGAACATGTATCGCGACAAAGACGTCTATTCCTCCAAAGGCTGGATATATTGCTTTATTTACGACATCCAGTTCCAATCTCATCAGGCGCCGAAAAATTATCATCGTAAAGAATTTGAGGAAAAAGAAAAAGAAGCCGCCGATCCCGCAGCGTATAAAAATACTGCGAAACCCCATGTTATCCTGATTATGGATGAAGCCTTTACCGATCTCAGCGAAAATGTCAATCTTGTCTTCAACAATTATCAGGATCCGCTGGAAAATTACAACAGGATCGCGGCGGATGCCGTCGTCAGCGGACACATCGGCGTCGACACATACGGCGGAGGAACAGCGAAGACCGAATTTGAAGTGCTCACCGCCATCGATATCGACGCCCTCGGCAAAAACGTCAACCCCTATGATCTTATTCGCAGCAAACAAAACAGCCTGGCCTCGATTTTCAAATCCCTCGGCTATGACACTGCGGCCATTCATGCCGGAGAAGGCTGGTTTTACAACCGGCAAAATGTTTTCTCTCATTTCGGTTTTGATGATTTCTACTGCATCGGCAACGGTTTCTCAGAGGACGACGAGAAAAAAGGCGGTTATATCAGTGATGCCGTAACCTTTGCCAAAATCGAGGAAACCATTGAGCCTTATCTTGAAGACGGAAACGATACGCCTCTGTTTATTACCTGTATCACCATTGAAAATCACGGCGGTTATCTGAGTAAATTCGGCATCACCGAACCGAATTTCGACGCCGGCGTCATTCTCAACGATCGCCAAAAGAACCTTCTCAGCAATTATTTTTACGGGTTGATCGACAGTGATATTGCCTTGAACAGCCTTGTCGAGAAACTTGAAAAAAGTGACGAACCGTTTATCGTCGTCTATTGGGGAGATCATTATCCCTCTTTGGAAGATGTATACGATTACACGGGTTACGGGTACCATTTTACCGAAAGCGTTTTTGAACATATGAATGTTTTCTTTACACCGTTTTTTATCTGGGGCAATGACGCCGCCAAAAATGCCGTTCCTCTTGAAGAAAATGCCGAAAACTACGATCTCGGAGAGGACGCTTTATTCAACGCCGCTTTTCTCGGCAGTACTCTTTTACAGCTTCTCGACATCGAAGACCTTTCTCCCTATATGAGCTATGCCAACGAGATGAGAGACACACTCCCACTCAGCGGCTGGTACGGCTTTATCGATAAGGAAGGAAATATTTCTTCCACCGTACCGGAAAAATACGCCGAAGCGGAAGAACTTTATGAAAAATGGTCTTACTATATGTTTTTTGACCGATAAACAACATAAAGAAACGAGAAAGGAACTGTATCAATCAAATGAAAAGAAAAAGATTACCGATATGGGCAAATA